>JAEETC010000144.1 GCA_016286585.1 Prevotella sp.
GCACCCTGAGAACAAGATGCAGGCGACCAGCCTTCGCCACTGAGCCATACGGTCTGACAGCCCACCTCGCGGGCGGGGATGATGTCTTTCTCCAGACTGTCACCCACCACCGTCACTTCTTCCGGTTTCAGGCCGAGGGCCTCCACACCTAAGCGGAAGATACGGGAATCGGGCTTACGAATGCCAACCACCGAGGACTCGACGACAGCCAGGAAAAGGCCGTCAAAGCCAAACTCACGCAGTACCACAGGCATATTGCCGTAGAAGTTGCTCACCAACACCATCGGCAGTCCTCGGTCTTTCAGAGCCTGGAGCACCTTTCGGCTCTGAGCCGTCACAGTCTTCGTCCGCTCATAGAGGTCGTCAAGGAGAGGTGAAAGGTAAGAAACGAGAGGTGAGTGGTGAGAGGTGAGAGGTGAGAGATTACCTAAATACGCTAACTGAAGACGGAGTTTCGCCTCCAAGGTCTGACGGAAAGTGTCGGAAGGACGGATGATGGGATTCCGGCCCAGCGTGCGCTCCGCATGGACGTAGGCCTCGCGGAACTGAGCCTCGGTGACGGGCACATGGTGGCGTTCATAGGCGTGCCAGAGCGCCATTCCCCAATGCTGTCCACCCGTGTCGAGCGTGCCGCCGTAGTCGAAGATATATCCTGCCGTCATTTTGATAACATCTGAGAGGTGAGACGCTCGCACAGCCGTTCATGGGTGCGATGCATATACGCGTACATTATATTTAATAGTATAACCTCCACCAACAGATAGACCCACGGACAGTCAAGCAGACAAGTTACGTAGACGGTGATGGCACGGACATTGAACGTCAGCATATTGGTATATTTCATCAGCGGCAGACTTCCCTGACGGAAGGCATCGCGGAACGCCTGCGGCATATCGGCAGCATCAGGCCAGCGGTTCTTAACCTCGTGGAAGAATGTCTGGAAACGAGGGGTCCGTCGCTCCTGACTACGACAATAGCCGGCGTAGTTATAATGGAACAGACGGTCAAACCATTTCGACTTGGGCAGGCTGTGGAACTCCTGCATCTGCTGGGTACTGTTGTCGAGTTCGCTGCCCTCCTTACCCAATAGGAAGTAGAGGTGTATCTGGCGGTAGTAGTCGGCCAAGGAACTCTGCGGTGCATGACTCAAGAAACCTGCAACGGCAGCTAAGAGGAATCCCCAGATGCCCCACTCTATCGTGGTGCCGGGGATGGGCTGGTGGCACAGGCGTACCGCGATGGCGACATAGATGCAGAAGAACCACACATCACCCGAGAACCCGTCGAGCACACGTCCGAGTAAGGTTTTCTTGCCCGACAGACGAGCCATCTGGCCGTCGGTGGAGTCACAGAAGTTGGCAAGCATCAGCAGGATAACACCATAGAGGTTATGGAGGAGGTCTGTATAATGGAACATCCAGCCTGCAGCTCCTCCCAGGAAGAAGGAGACGATGGTGATGACATTCGGATGAATGCCGAGCTTGTTCCATAGCAAGGCAAAGACGAGACCGATAGGACGCGTGAACCAGACGTCAAGCCACTCCTCGGTATCCTCCGACTTGTATGATACTTTCAATAGTTCCCTGAATGTTGCCACTTTCTTATATGATTATCAGTTTATTACTAATGCAGCGATAGCCTCGGCAGCCTCCTCACGACAGCGGGAGAAGCTCGGCCAGTCGTTGAAATCAATCAGGCAAAACGAACCGTCGGCCCTGATGATGGCGTCACCGCCATAGATGCTCACGCCTACAGCCTCAGCCAAACGCTCCACCTCTTGACGGAGATGCTCCTTTTGGAACGGATAATGATGGGCTGTACCGTTTTTAGACTCGTCGCCAAACTTCGTCTCTCCGTCGTCCGTGGGGTAAAAGTAGCGGAAGAACCGTCCTTGTCCCACGCCATAGAACTTCACGAGGTCACCCACAACATGGGCACTGACCTGATAGTCCGTAATACCCCGCTGTTGCATCCTGCGGACTGCGGCCTCAAGTTCTTCATTGTCAGGAGCGAAGACCACATCGCCACGTTCCTGTGCGACTGCATCGCCCCGTTTCAGCCAGTAACCTTCAGCACCTTCCTTTGGAGGCATCGGCGTACCAATGCGTTCCATGATGGTCTGAAGTCTGCTACGCGTACAGTTCTCTACACCTTCCGGTGAGTTTATCACCTCCGCATCGACAGTCTTCAGCCAGGCGAGTGTTTCAGGCCGGCGTCCCATTGTCAGGATGAGGTCGGGAGCAAGTCCCCCCACAACATCCTCGCCAATGATGCTCACTTCACAGCCTTTATCCAGCAGACGGTGTGTCACTGCCTCGAGTATCGCCCTATCCTTGTCAACAGAATGAGGCGAATACCGCTCTGCCCTTGTGATTGCCAGTACCTTCATTCCTTCAAAAACGCTTCTGCCTTTATGATGTCACTGGCATGGTCGATATCGAGGACCTTCGAGAAAGGCCAGGCCTTCAACCGGAATCCGTCACGAAGCAGCGCACGCTGGAAGTTCCGCATACGCATCACTCCACGCTCCACACAAGCGCGAAGCGTTGTGAGCGAACGGGGTGTCAGAGCGTAGATGCCGCCGCTAACAAAGCGGGGATGGGCGCAGTGGTCGAGGAAGGCCGTGATCCAGCCCGTCTCATCGGTCTCGACATAGAGGGGTTTCTCGTCGTCAATATAGTCGGTCACACCCATCATCCCGTCAACCTCACCCTGTGCCAAAGCATCCTGAAAGTCGGAGACAAAGCGGGAGAACTCAGTCTCGCGGAAGACGGTATCGACGGTGGTCAGCACAAAAGGACAGTCGAGCCACTGACCCAGCTCCCACATGCTGTGCATGGAACTGGGCGTAGACTTCACGACGAGTCTCATGGGTAATCGTCCATTCTGCTGAATGTCGGCAAGATGGGCACTCACCTCCGGCATCTGGTCGTTGCAGATGATGACCACCTCTGATGCCTTCTGAGCCTCAAAGATTCTCAACAGTCTGTCGACCAATACCTCGCCGTCAACCTCTACCAGAGGCTTCGGTGTACTGATGCCCTCTTCTAACAGCCGCGAGCCATTGCCCGCGGCAATCACTGCGTACTTCATTCGGTTTCCCAATGCGGTGTTGCCTTAAATAATTCGGCAAAAGTAATCATTTATCATGAGAAACCGAAACATTTTAATAAATTTTATTGTTGTATAGATAATTTATCAATATCCACACTGCCGGAACCTGTGGTGTGTTGGTTGAATCGACGAACTGTTCCTTTCAAAGTGATATCCCCAGAACCCCGCAACTCACAATCCACCGAGCCACAACCCTCACGGAAATCGGCATCGATATCACCAGAGCCTTTAAGCGACAGACTGGTATCATCAACCTTGAGCAGCCCAAGGTCCAAGTCGCCAGAGCCAATCAGTAACCCAGAGACTTCCTGGGCTTCCAGACGAGACACATCCAGATCGCCAGAGCCAATCAACTCCACATGACAACGGTCACAGATTAAGTCGCTGACCTGGATATCGCCAGACCCCCGAAGAAGAATATCCATATTATCAGTATCAATACGCTCATGGCTGATGAAATCGCCAGAACCGTTCAGACGGATGCTTGTAATATCTGGAGAAGTCACATAGACAGCAACATCATCATCATCGCCCAACTGCACATTGAAAATGCCGAACTTTCGTTTATTGCGTATTACCAACGTCTTGCCATCCATTTCCGTCAGGATATCCTTCACCTGACTCTCTGGGCCTTTAAGCTTAACAGAGAAATGGTCTGACTGGGTGTAATAAACTGTAGGAGAACCATTGATTTCTATCTCCTCAAAGCCCTTCAAACCACGCTGTTCCGTGATAGAGGCGGTTCCAAACAGGGTCTGGCCTCTCCTGAATTCCACACACGACGTCATGGTGACTGCCACCGTCAGCAGTACTATTCCCGACATTAGAATTTGTCCTTTCTTCATAATCATAATCCTTAAAAATATACTTTTCTGCCTGTTAGACGAAACCGAAGGAAGAAAAGTTGCAGTAACTGGCAAAAAGATGAACTACCGGTCACAAAGGCATTTCAATCCAGAAGGTTGAACCCTCGCCCAACTTAGAGTCGACGCCAATCGTTCCGCCAAGACTCTGTACATGCGACTTGGCAACAGAGAGTCCGAGACCTGTTCCAGGGATATACTCATCGAGTTTGATGAAACGATCAAAGATACGTTCGTGGTCAGCTTCGGCAATGCCTTTTCCTGTGTCACGGACCCAAATGCGCACACGATCGTCTTCTACCAGATCATAGCCCAAGGTAATCTGGCCCTCTGTTGTAAACTTCACGGCATTCTGCATCAAATTATCAACAATCTCCATCAGCTTCTCACGATCGCTCTCTATCAGCAACTGGTTCTTCTGACACTGGAGCGAAATAGGCACATTCGTCGTAGGCTGGTAGGTGTCTGCCATCTTCTGGAGCAACTGATTAATATCAACCTTCGCCAATAGCAGGCTCTTGGCACCAGCCTCGATTTGCGACATGCTGACCAAACCATCGATAATACGCAACAATTTCTGGTTATTCAACTGTATTTCTGCTATCAGTTGGTTACGTTCCTCCTCACCCTGAACCATGGGCAACAGGTCGGAGAAGCCGACAATCGCATTGAGCGGAGTGCGGATCTCATGACCCATATTGGCCAGGAAGGCAGTCTTCAGACGGTCGCTTTCCTCTGCCTTGTTTCTGGCTGTCACCAGAGAAGCTTCCAATTCCTTACGCTCATCAATGCGCTGAGAGGTTCCTACAATCTTCGTAGGCTTGCCCTCAGCATTACGGTCGACAATCGTGGCATAGCTATCCTCCCAGTAGGAGGTACCCGCAGACTTGTCTATCACCTGATACTCCTGATGGTAGAAGTCCGTACGTCCCTCACACATATCAGTGAAGGCATTGTTCACACGATCCACATCAGCAGGGGCAATGTCGGAAAGGGCGTCATGAAAACTATCGTCAGCGGAGGGCACATGGTTGTTTGTACCATCACGATAGTCCTTCTCAAAAATAAAAGTCTGAGTCTCGGAATCGTAATGCCACACGGCAATCTTCATGGCCTTGAGTATAAAATCATACTCTACATTACCTCTTCTGATCTTGTCGAGTTCATCCAATTCGCCCTTCAGCCGTTTTCCTGTGCGACGCTGCATATAGACAGATACAATCAGGAATACCAATATCAGTAAACCGATGCCCCATTGCAGGACAAAGATCCACGGACTATCACTATAAGCGTATAATAGCAAATTGGTCATTGATGACATATTTTGCGCAAAATTACTAATTTTATTTGAAACACATCATAAATCCATGACGAATTTTAGAAAAATCAAGTTTTTTTGTTTGATTAACAGTCCAAAACAATGATATTTGGACAACTTATATTAACTTTGCAGGCAGAATTCCACACATTGCCCGTTGATGCCGGGCATGCAAGAAACACTATCAATGGAACAGAATTTTGAAATGATCGCCAAAACGTTTATGGGACTGGAACCTGTACTGGCGAAAGAGCTGACCCAACTGGGGACTAATGATGTAAAAACAGGTAGACGAATGGTTTCGTTTACAGGTGACAAAGAAATGATGTACCGTGCTAACTTCGAGTTGCACACCGCCATCAGAATCCTCAAGCCCATCCGCCACTTCAAGGCACAGAGTGCGGATGACGTCTATGAAGAAATCAAGAAGATTGACTGGACAGACTATTTGGACGACGACAAGACATTTGCCGTCGACTCAGTGGTATTCTCCGAGGAGTTCCGCCACTCGAAATTTGTCTCTTATAAGGTAAAGGATGCCATCGTCGACCAGTTCCGCGAGAAAACAGGCAAACGTCCGAACATCTCAGTGGCCAATCCCGATCTTCGTCTGAACATACATATCGCCGAGAATCAATGTACGTTGAGTCTTGACTCAAGTGGAGAGTCGCTACACCGTCGTGGCTATCGTCAGGAGAGTGTCGACGCACCGCTTAACGAAGTGTTGGCAGCAGGTATGATCCTGATGTCGGGCTGGAAAGGCGATACCGATTTTATCGATCCCATGTGCGGATCAGGCACCCTGCTCATCGAAGCAGCACTGATTGCCAAGAACATGGCTCCCGGATTGTTCCGCAAGGAATATGCCTTTGAGAAATGGCCCGATTTTGACGCCGACCTCTTCGATGAAATCTATAACGACGAGAGTAAAGAGCGTGAGTTTGAACACCATATATATGGTTATGACATCGACATCAAGGCCGTCAACACCGCTCTGCAGAATGTGAAAGCCGCCGGACTGAGTGACACCATCACCGTCAGACAGCAGGATTTCAAGGATTTCACTCAACCGGCCCAGAAGAGTATCCTCATCACCAATCCTCCCTATGGCGAACGAATCTCCACCCCCGACTTACTGGGAACCTATAAGATGATTGGAGAAAGGCTCAAGCACCAGTTCAAGGGAAATGATGCCTGGGTTCTCAGCTATCGGGAAGAGTGTTTCGATCAGATAGGTCTGAAGCCAAGCATCAAGATTCCTCTTTACAACGGGTCGCTGGAATGTGAGTTCCGCAAATACCAGATGTTTGATGGGAAACTGAAAGACTTCCGTCAGGAGGGTGGTATCGTGAAGACCGAGGATGAGAAGCGCCAGATGGCAGAAAAGCACCGTTTCAAGAAAGAACGTGAATTCAAGAAGCGTCTGGAAGAAACAGAGCAAAACGAGGAAGGCGACATCCGTTCTTTCACTTTCCACCATCATGATTTGGAAAAGAAAGAGCGTAAAGAGAGACCCTTTAGGAAAAACGACAGCGACCGCGAGGAACTTGGCGAACGTAAGGGTGGCTACAAGAACCGTCCTGGGAAAGGCGGAAAAGAGCGCTTTGACCGTCATACGAAAGGTCGTCCGTCTGGAAAAGGAAAGGAATTCGGGAAAAAGAGGAATTTTGATAAAAACTACAGGAATAATCATGATGATGACATCGAAGATTAATCGGACAGCACTGATGGCAGTGCTGCTCATCCTCATAGCATTTCCACTCAGCATGACAGCCCAAAACAAGCAATTCACTCTTGAAGACCTGAATTTCGGCGGATACAACTACCGGAAGATGCAGCCAGAGAATCTCTGGCTCACGTGGTGGGGGGATCATCTGGTCAACACCGACGTGGAAGCGTGTTCTCTCATCGACACCAGAACCGGCAAGAAGACTCAGCTCTTCACGCTCGACCAAATCAACAAATGGGCTGAGAGCGATGATAGCGTGAGATATGTTCGCCATCTCATGAATGCCACATTCCCCTACCCTGACAAGCCCATCGTGGCCCTCGGTAACAGAAAGGCCTTCATCCTGGTGGACTTCCAGGCGAAAAAATTGGTGTGGCAGGACAGCATCTCCGGTCAGATGGCCAACGACTGGAATGCAGTCTCCAAGGCAACAGCCTACGTAGAGGACCATCAGTTGTTCGTGGTCGACGGAGAGGGTCATAAGGACCAACTGTCAACAGACGGCAGTCGTGAGATCGTCTACGGCCAAAGTGTCCACCGCAACGAGTTTGGCATTGAGAAAGGCACCTTCTGGAGTCCCGACGGACAGCGGCTGGCTTTCTACCGCATGGACCAGAGCATGGTGACCGACTATCCCCAGGTCGACATCTTCCCTCGCGAAGCGACCTGTGAGCCCGACAAATACCCAATGGCAGGGATGACGAGTCACAAGGTGACCGTTGGTGTCTATGACTTACAGACCGACAAGACCGTCTACCTGCAGGCAGGCGATCCCACCGACCGCTATTTCACCAACATCGCCTGGAGTCCCGACAGCAAGACCATCTACATGTTTGAGCTGAACCGCCAGCAAAATGACTGTCGCCTGGTGAGTTATGATGCCACCACAGGTGAGCGTATCGCTGAGCTCTATCGTGAAACGAGCGACAAATACATCGAGCCCCTGCATCCCATCCAGTTCCTGCCTTGGGATGACACCAAGTTCATCCTCCAGAGTCAGAAAGATGGCTACAACCACCTCTACCTCTTTGACGCCACCGGCAAGGAGCTGAAGCAGATCACAAAAGGTGAATGGGTGGTGATGGAAGTGCTGGGCTTCAACAAAAAGCAGAAGGCCGTCATCATCAAGGCCAACAAAGAACACCCCCTGCATCATCGGCTGTACAGCGTCAACATGACTGGTGCCATTAAACAACTTGAGACGGTAGATGGTGTTCACAACGCAGTTTTATCTCCCTCAGGCAATTTCCTCATCGACAGGTTCTCTACCCCAACAAGACCTC
>JAEETC010000145.1 GCA_016286585.1 Prevotella sp.
AGGCGTTCCTCGATCTCCGCCTTCGTCATAGGCTGATTGCGATGGGGTGCCAGCAGACAGCCTGTCGTTGTGAACACAGTTCCCTTGCCGTCACTCTCAATGCTTCCACCCTCAAGTACGAAGTCGAGACAGTCTACGTATTCTCCCTCTACCTTCCCATTGTCGTAGAGCTTGCGGTTCAGGGCATTGTCGAGGTCGGCAGGAAACTTCTCGCCCCAGCCGTTGAAGCAGAAATCGAGTAGGCGGGCATGCCCCTCGTCGTCGACTAAGGTGATGAAACCGTGGTCACGGGCCCAAGTGTCATTTGATTTTAGAGGTAGGAGGTGAGAGGTGATAGGTGAGAGGTCTTCGCCTTCTGGCGCAATGATCAACAAGTTTTCGTGCTTGGCGATTTCTCGGGCCATCTCCTTATATGTGGTGGTGATTTCATCGAGTATCGGAGCCCAGTCGGTATTGGCGTGCGGCCATGTCAGCTGTACGCCCCACTGCGGCTCCCATTCAGCAGGTAAACGCCAATTACGTGTATCGTCTTTTGTACCCAACAACCTGAATTTTGGTGCAAAGGTACAAATTAATTAAGAATTAGGAATTCTTTTTGAAAAAAAAGCGGTAAAGCCTGATGCAGAATTAAGAATTATTTGTATCTTTGCCGAAAATATCTCGAATGTTAGAGTATAAAGACGCCACAATCAAGATCGGTGAGCAAGTGTTGGCCACCAATTTTTCGTTCATTGCGAAAGATGGTGAGCTGACCTGTGTTACTGGGAATGAAGGTTCTGGAAAGAGTGTATTGCTCAAGACGCTAATGGGTTTCCTGCCTGTCAGTGAGGGCTTTGTGAGTGTCGATGGTGAACTCTTGACCATCCATTCGGCACATGCATTCCGGAAGATGATGGTATACCTGCCTCAACAGATGCAGTTGTTGGGTCATGCCCTCCGGGAGCCCGAACCTTTGGATTCCGAGGCCGATGAGTTTGCTGTATGGAATGCTTTGTTACCCTCTGCTGTGAAGGAGGAGGTGGCTGAGGCACTGAATGCGGAGGATATTTTTGCGTTGGCAGAGAAAACATTGAAGGATGCCGCCGATAAGCCCGTTGTGATTGCCGATGAGCCGACGGCCCTTCTGACACCTGAGCTGACGATGTGCATGATAGAACTGCTTCGCCAGCAGGCTAAGGCTGGCAAGACCGTGCTGATAGCCAGCCGTAAGCCTCAGGTGATTGATTATGCTGACCAGGTAATTCGTTTGGAAAAAAGATAAGACTAAATAATGAATACAAGACTGTTATTACATATCTTTCTCGCTCTCCTGCTGTTCTTGATTCCGGCAGGTGCGCTCTACTGGTTGGAACGTAAGAAACTCGTGAAGTTCTGCGTGGTCATTGTCAGGATGGCAGTTCAGTTGTTGGTGCTCAGTCTTATGGTATGGGTGCTCATCAAGTTCAACAAGCCTTGGCTGTCGATAGTCTGGCTCATGATGATGTCGATATTGGCTTCATGGCTGGTGTTGAAACGCTGTGGGCTCCGGAGTCGGGAGTTGATGCCGCCAGTCGCCTTGAGCCTTTTGGTTGGTGTCTTTCTGGTAGGCTGTTGGTTGTTGGGAGTGGTGATGTCCGTCAGGATCTTCGATGCCCATTGGTTCGTGCCTGTGATGGCCCTTCTGCTGGGACATTCAGTGTCGATGCTCATTCGCGGACTCAGCACATACCTCTCGGCCCTAAATGCCGACGAGTTGCAGTATGAATTCCATAGTGGTAATGGACTTACCCATTTGAAGTCTCTCCAGCCTTTCATTCGACGGGCTCTGCTCGCAGTTCTCATGCCCACGATGGCCAATCTCTCCGTTTTGGCTCTTATCTCTATGCCACTGTTGCTCTGCGGTTTGCTGTTGGGTGGGCTTACACCAGCAAATGCTTTCTTGTTGATGTTTTTCATGGTGACGGGCTGTGTCTCGGCTTCTATTCTCGTCTTGGGCCTCACAATTTTATTGGCAGACAGGACGCTTTTTGACAAGTTCGGCAAGTTGAAAACAAAGTAACAATAGTCATGAAAAGAGATATTTGGCTGATGCTGGCGCTGATGGCGACGGTGGTGGCTTGTAAGGGAAACAAGGGTGGGGAGGCTGCTGAGGCGGCTGACCAGCAGGATGCGAATGGATTCTATGCCGCAGTGAATACTGCGAGGGCAGAGGTGTCGGAGGTTGGAACAGCTGATGCTGCGACGGCTGGCCGTCAAGCGAAAACCGTGGTGATGTATGAGATGCCTGCTAAATTGGCGGATCGCCCTGAACAGATCCTGAAGCGCAAGGGCTACACCACATCTTATAATAGCAAGACCAAGACACCCAACTGGGTGGCTTGGCATTTGACGAAATCACACACCTACGGCTCCTATCAGCGCAGTCAGGAGGTGTTTGCCGAGGATGAGAGTGTGAAAGTCCCTCGTGCCACAGACAATGACTATTATAACTCTCGCTATGACAGAGGCCACATGTGTCCTGCTGGCGACAATAAGTGGGATAAGGAAGCCATGACGCAGTCGTTTCTCTTTACGAACGTCTGCCCCCAGAATCACGGTCTGAATAAGTACGAATGGAATGATTTGGAGATTCTCTGTCGCGACTGGGCTCGTAAATACGGGGCTGTCGATATTGTCTGCGGGCCGTTGTATTCGTCTGAGGGTGAGCGGTTTAGGGTAGGGAATAGCACGCCATCGCAGCAGAAGACCATTGGTAGGAATAAGGTGTGGGTGCCTGATGCATTCTTCAAGGTGGTGCTCTGCCGTCAGGGCCGTCCCAAGGCGATCGGCTTCGTCTATCGCAACGAGGGAAAGAAACAGCTGATGGAGGAGGCTGTGCACTCTGTCGACGAGATTGAGGCTATGACGGGCATCGACTTTTTCCCTGCACTCGACGATGCTACGGAGAGCCGTATTGAGGCCAGAGCCTCACTCTCAGAGTGGTAGAATCGTTAAAAAAAGATAAATCAGCGCACAACTCTCAACTCTCAACTCTCAACTCTCAACTAAAAATCGTACCTTTGCAGCGTGAAAATAAAAGAAGTGCTGAGCGCCCTTGAACGTTTCGCGCCTCTGCCCCTCCAGGAAAGCTGGGATAATGCTGGCCTGCAGGTTGGACTGACAGAGACGGAGGTTTCAGGGGCATTATTGTGTCTGGACGTCACGGAGAAGATCGTCGACGAGGCCATCCGGAAGGGCTGCAACCTGATTGTCAGCCATCATCCGCTGTTGTTTCGAGGGCTAAAGACTATCAGCGATCTGACGGACGTGCAACGGACGGTAATGAAGGCCATCCGTGAGGGTCTCTGTGTCGTTTCGATGCATACCAATATGGATAATGCCCAGGGCGGCGTGAACTTCCGCATCGCCCAAAAGCTGGGTCTGAAGGATGTCGCTTTCCTGGCTCCGAAGACTGTTGAAGGCGTGGAATGTGGCAGCGGTATCATTGGAACTCTTCAAGAGCCGATGGCTTCAGATGACTTCGTGATTGCCGTCAAGAAGGCTTTCGGCGTGGAGTGTGCTATGTGTAACGAATTGTTACGCAGGCCGATACGTAAGGTTGCCGTTTGTGGCGGGGCAGGGGACTTTCTGCTCGACGAAGCCCTCAAGTCTGGTGCTGATGCCTTCATCACGGGTGAGATGCACTACCACCAGTATTTCGGCTATGAGCAGCAGATTCAGATTTGTGTCATTGGCCACTATCAGAGTGAGCAGTATACGGCGGAGATCTTCCGCGACATCATCGAAAAGGAATGTCCTGGGGTAAGGACCTGCATCGCAGAAACCTGCACTAATCCGATATTGTATATTTAAACAAACTTTCATATAAAAAGTAAAGAATTATGGCAAAGAAAGATCCTACAGATTTGTCAGTCGAAGAGAAGCTGAAGACTCTTTATCAGCTTCAGACTGCCCTCTCGTCGATTGACGAGAAACGTGCATTGAGAGGTGAGTTGCCTCTGGAAGTTCAGGACCTTGAAGACGAGATCGAAGGTCTGATGACCCGTGTTGAAAAGATTAAGAACGAGATTGGCGAGTTCCAGCGTGCCATCACGTTGAAAAACGGTGAGATCAGCGACGCCAAGGCCAGCGTGGAGCGCTATCAGGCTCAGTTGAACGAGGTGAAGAACAACCGTGAGTATGATACCCTGTCGAAGGAGATTGAGTTCCAGACGCTGGAGATCGAACTCTGCAACAAGAAGATCCGTGAGGCCAACGCCCGTATTGCTGAGAAGCAGGAGGAGCTGCAGGCCAGCGAGGATGCTATCGCCGAGCGTCAGGGTGACCTGGAGGTGAAAAAAGGTGAGCTTGAGGAGATCGTGACTGAGACCCGTGCCGAGGAAGAGAAACTGAAGGAGAAGGTCAAGGATCTTGAGTCCAAGATCGAGAACCGTCTGCTCACCTCGTTCAAGCGCATCCGTAAGAATGCCCGTAACGGTCTGGGTATCGTCTATGTGCAGCGTGATGCCTGTGGCGGTTGCTTCAACAAGATTCCTCCCCAGCGCCAGCTCGACATCAAGATGCACAAGAAGATTATCGTCTGTGAGTACTGTGGCCGTATCATGATCGACCCAGAACTGGCAGGTGTGAAGATCGACAAGGTGACAGGCGAGGAGAAGAAGTCACGTAAGCGCTCCATTCGTAAGTCGGCATCCTCGAAGAAGGTGACCGATGCCGATGATATGGAGTAATCCGTTTGTCAGAGATTTTGGTGGTCAGGTACGGACTCCATAAACTGATAACATTGATGGTCGTAATCCATCTTGCAGCAGTAGTGTTGTAGTCCATTGCTGACAATCAGATAATCCACTTTCAGCAGAAGATTGTAGACCGATATCTGGTCGAAGGTCTTCTGCTGAATTTGTATGGTAGGGGCTTTGTACTCGATAATCATCCTTGGGCGCAGTTCCTTATTATATAATAAGGTGTCGCAGCGCAACCGTTTCTCTCCGATTCGCAGTTCCACCTCGTTGGCAAGCAGCCCCTTGGGATAGCCCTTCTGCTCCATCAGATAGTGGGTGAAGTGCTGACGCACCCATTCCTCAGGGGTCAACGCCACCCATTTTCGGCGCAAGGAGTCGAAAATCTGACGTTTTTCACCCTTCTCTTGTATTTTTATAGGGTATGGAGGTAGGTTTAATCGAAACATTTTTGTAACTTTGCAAGCGCAAAAGTACAAATAATAATCGAAATAACGCAATGGCTGAGGCAAAAAATGTAAGTTTCGACAGTATTATGGCCGATCTGAAGGCTGGTAAATACGTTCCCGTCTATTATCTGATGGGTGACGAGCCATATTACATCGACCTGATTGCCGATTATATCGCAGAGCATGCGCTGCAGCTAGAGGAACGCGATTTCAACCAGACCATCCTCTTCGGTTCCGACGTGAATGCCTCGCAGATTGCCGATATGGCGCGCCGCTATCCGATGATGGCTGAACGACAGGTGGTAATCGTCAAGGAGGCGCAGAATGTGAAGAATACGGAGCCGCTGGAGCGTTATTTCAAGCAGCCGATGCCTTCCACCGTTTTGGTCATGTGCCATAAGAATGGTACGATTGACGGCCGGAAACGGGAATATGTGAAGACCATCCAGGCTGCAGGTGTACTTTTTGAGAGCAAAAAGCTGCGCGACAGGGATCTGCCTGTCTTCATCGAGAACTATCTCTCTTCGCGTCAGGTGAGCATCGATCCGAAGTCCACCCAGATGATTGCCGATAATATCGGCGCAGATCTCAGCCGACTGACGAGTGAGTTGGAGAAGGTGGTACTGTCGTTGCCTGAGCAGGATAGGAGGGTGACCCCTCAGGTGGTGGAAGACCAGATCGGCGTGAGCAAGGAGTTCAATGGTTTCGAGCTCCGCGATGCGATTGTGAACAGGAATGTGTACAAGGCAAATCTCATCATCAAATATTTTGACGAAAATCCAAAGGCCGGAAGTATCTACTCTTTTCTCCCGTTGCTCTTTAATTACTTCCAGAATCTGATGATCTCGTATTATTCGCCAAATCCGAAGAGCCAGGAGGCGGTAGCAGAGTGGTTGGAAATGCGATCTCCGTGGGCTGCCAAGGACTACATGACTGGCATGCGAAATTATACAGGAATGAAAGTGATGCAGATAATTTCCAAGATACGTGAGATTGATGCCAAAAGTAAGGGTTTGGATAATCCTAACACCCCTCCAGGGGAGCTAATGAAGGAACTGATTTTTTACATTTTGCACTAAAAACACCCCTTCTAGACTCTAGAATTTCCAAAAATAGCACTTTTCGTAAGTGCTTTTTTTAGCCTCAAATGCCGATAAAATAAGGGGTTTCAGACGATTTTAGGGCCTTCAAAATTCGCGTATTTCCAGAAATTCCTCCCGTTGTCCAGAATACGCGAGAAATGACGAAAAATCAAAAAACAGATCCTAAAGAATTCACGTTTCACATTCTTTAAAGTTTTGTATTCTGTATTATGGTTTGCAAATTTAAACCGTTCAAGGTGGATATTTACAATTTAAAAATGTAAATTCGGCAAATAATAGCAATATTCAAAGTTTTATATTTGGAAACGCAAACAAGAATATTCAGTTTCGATAATCCATAGTTATAAATATACACAGATATTTTCATGTTTATAACCACCTTAAAACCAATTAGTTATACTTAATTATGCTAAAAACCTTCAAATATTCCCTATATCAGCCCACCTATATGATGCATATATGCCTTATTTTTGTAAATCTATCATAAATACCTTATTTATAGCCAGTTGTTTAGGTATTTATGGCTCTATATATCCTTTGTAATACTTTATTGATGTAAATTCGGGTTTGTGATTATGAAGCTAAATATCAACATGCCAAATCGTTACATTTGGAAATCTAAAACTATAAACCAAAAGTTTAAAAATCTAAATTCTTTCTTACTTTCTTGTATAATTCAAAATTTTGCTTTACCTTTGTAAACTGAAAGAAACAAGCGGCTAAATGCCCCTAAAAGTAATCAATCAGCTATATGAAAGATAGAATCAGGCAAATTATGGAGTCTCAGCACATGACCCAACAGGTGTTTGCTGACTTCATCGGTCTGGCACCAGCCACCCTTAGCAGTATCTATAATGAACGCACCCGCCCCACCCTGGGTGTGGTGGAAGCCATCAAAAAGAAAATTCCTAACATCAGTACCGACTGGCTGATGTTTGGTTCAGGAGAGATGTATGTCAGCCCCTCTGCCCCAGCCGACAGTCTGTTTCCTGCTGACGATGGTGGTTCAAGTGGTGCACCAATCGTACAAAATCCGACGCTCGATTTTGATCAGTCTCCTTCTCCTACCCCACGACAGAGTGCTCAGGCACCTTATTCTTTTAATAGTGTAAAAAGTACACGTCCGGAAATCGAAAGAACGGAGGTAAAATTCATTGACAAACCGCAACGTCGTGTGAAGGAGATCCGGGTCTTCTATGACGATCAAACATGGGAGACATTTGTTCCCGAGAGGAAGTAAAGTTTCTCCCCCTAGGCAGGGGGAGAAACTTTACTTCTATTCTTCTCTTTCTACTATTTTGTAGTAGTGACCTGATGTCTTGCGATCCGTCTCGAAGTCAAACTGCTGATCACTCAATGCTCGGCCCAGTTTCTGATAGCTGGTCTTAGGGTCGTAGTTGTCGTATCGTCCGCTGAGTGCCTGGGCAATCTCTTTCAGACTCCACCAGCGGGGCTGCTCCGATGGCTTCGGCTTGCGGAAGGTCTCGCCAATCATCTCCACCAGGTCGTTAAGCCTTTGGAAGGGTTCGTTCTCACGGATCAGCCTGGCTATCTCGTCGTCGTTCAGCCAGAAGCGCTCCTTATTATTAAATAGGTATAGGGCCTGTGCAAAGAGCTGGCGATGGTCGACGGTGTCGCTGAAGTCGATGTTGCCTGTCACTCCTACGCAGACGAACCGTCGTGAACCCGTAGGATCCACGAGGGGCTTCTGCTGGTTGGTGGTGCCGATGAACGAGGTGTAGCGGCGAAACTGCTTGATGGTCTTGCCGTAGGGTGGACGGAACTTCACGTCGCTGGTGCTCAGCAGGTATTTCAACACAATCTGCTGACCGTTGGAGGTCTTGTCGAACTCGTCGAGGTTGATGATGGCAAACGAGGTCAGCGCGATATTCAGGTCGAACTCGTTCTTGAAGTTCAGCTTGTCGTTGTAGTAGTCGCGCAGTTCCGGTGGCAGGATGATCTTGCAGAAACGGGTCTTTCCGCAACCCTGACGGCCTATCAGAAGCGG
>JAEETC010000021.1 GCA_016286585.1 Prevotella sp.
GCACTTCCTCTTTGTCGGCTTCCACGCTCTTGTTCACACTTTGCTTGTAGCGCTGCTGGTTGTCGAGGATATTCTGGATGCGGCCCTGAAGCTGTCGGGGATCGTCGGACTCTTCGAGCACCTTGCGGATGGGATTGAGCAGCTGTTCTGCCTCGATACGCTTCAGACGGGCCGCCCACCTATTATATATATATAGAATGAGCAGGACAAAGAGTGCACTCAGCAACAGGCGGAACCACCAGCTGTTCCAGAAGGCGGGATTGACAACCACGTCGATAGAGGCGATATCCGACTGTGCGGCAGAGAACGAGGACACGTAGCGTACCTCAAAGGTGTAGTGGCCGGCTGGCAAGGCACTATAGCGAACGGAATGTTCTCCCAGCTTGAGGGGCGTCCATTCATCCTCAAGGCCTTTCATCCTGTAACTGAACATGGCCTGCGCCTCGTTACCGTAATCCAAGGCAGAGAAGGCGATGGAGAAGGAACGGTTGCTCTCACGTAACTGGATGGAACGGGCTATCGAGATGTCGTCTGAGAGGTATTCGCTGCCGGCAGCAACTTCCTGGTTGTCGACCATCAGCCTGGTAAAGACGAGACGGCCATAGGGTTGGGCCTCCGCATTCTCTCCCAGCACCTCTATCAGTCCGCCTTCGCTACCGAGACAGATAACGCCCGACTCATCGCGCACGGCTGAGTTCCAATAGAAATGATGGTTTACCAGTCCTTCGCTCTCGAAGTAGTTGGAGAAAATCCGGGTCTTCGGGTCATATATCGACAAACCGTTCTGGGTGGTCACCCACAGACGGCCGTTGGCATCCTCAACGATACCCTTGACACCACCGAAGGCCAGACCGTCTTCTGTGGTCAGGGCTTCAAAATGTCCGCGCTTGTCTGTATCATCCTTTACCAATCGGTACAGGCCATAGCCGTTGCTGCCCAGCCAGAGCGTGCCGTCGCGGGTCTGACAAAAAGAAGAAATCTTGTCTACGATGCGTGAGCCGGGCTCGTCTAACTTGTGAGAGATGGCTTCATGCTTGAAAGGCCTGCGCCCCTGGAGTCCGGAATGGAGGTCTACCTTGATGACGCCCTGCATGCAGCCCATCCAGAGGAATCCTTCGCGATCGACGATGGCGCCGATGTTTCCCGTGATGTTGCGGCAACCCTCAAACGGATCCTCGATTCTCCGCGTCTTGAAATCGTAGTAAAACAGACCGGCATTACTGCCTATCCATAAGCCATCGTTGATGGTGTCAACGGCAAGCGCACCTACAAAGGTTGTTCGTAGGCGATACTCCTCAGGCAGCTCCAGACGGGCGATACGATGCGCTCCCTGACGATCGGTCTGACAGACGCCTCCGCCCCAGGTGCCTATCCAGAGACGGCCGTGATGATCGGCGGCAAGGGCTGATACGCTATTATGCGATAAGCCGGAATTGGCTGTTGTGAAGTGGATGAAGCCGTTGGTGTCTTTCTCACGAAGGTTCAGCCCGCCTTCAACCGTTCCCACCCAGAGGCGGCCACCTGGCTCGGCAAGCATGGCGTTCACGGGGTTAGGGGAGAGGGAATGGGGGTCGCCTGTGTGAACGGAGTTGCGCAGAAGCAGGCGCTGTGGAGCCAGACAGGCAATACCGCCCGACTCGGTGCCTATCCAGATGTGCCCCTGATAGACACGGATGCAATCCACGAAATCGCTTCTCAGCGGGACACTACTCTCTGAGGTCCATGCCGTAAAGCTGTCCGACGCGTCGTCGTAGATGTTCACACCACACAGGGAGCCTACCAGCAGACGGTTGTCGGACGTGACTGCCAAACTCGACAGGAAGGTATGGGAAAGGCTGTGGGTGGGCACATCCGCTGGGGCTACGGCATGATGATACTCGGATAGCTTCTGCTGATAAGGATCGTAGCGGAACAGACCCATGTTGGTCGTGATCCATACCACGTTGTTTCGCTTCAGGATGTCGGTAATATAGTGGTTCTGCAATGGTTTCAGTAAAGCGGAAATCTCTTCGCGCACTAGTTTCCCGCCTTTCTCCACCAAGCGGTAGAGTCCGCCGTCGATACCTATCCACGGTTTGCCGTTCTCCTCAACGTCGCAGATGGCTATGTCCAGCATCCGCCAGCGATGGGGATAGTTGTAGATACGATCCGTCTGGCCTTGAGAGTCGAATGTCACCAGCGACACCTGGCGGTCGGTGATGACCCAAATACGCCCAAGGGCATCTTGATAACATCTGATGGAAGGAAGCGCCAACAGCTTCTGCAGTTCCGGGTGGACGGGCGTCACCGCCTTCATGGTTTTCAAGTCGATGATGTTGATGCCCTCGTCGAAGGCCACCCAGAGTCTGTGGAAATTGTCTTCGGTAATACTTCGGCACGACTTGCTGTTCAGGTCGAGCCGAGGTTCCATGACACCATAGCCATCGTAGCGCACCAAACCACCGCCGTAGGTAGAGATCCAAAGGAATCCGCTGGAGTCCTTGAAGATGTCGCTGACGTGATTATGGGGAAGCCCGTTGCTCAGATCCAGATAGGTCAGGTTATACCGCTCTGTCAGCAGGTTGGAGGCAATACAGAGGTGAGAGGTAAGAGGTAAGAGGTGAGAGAATACTACGACCACCGCAAGTAGCCGCAAACGTAATGTATCATCTCCCCTTCTTATCATTTCTCTCACCCCTCACCTCTTACTTCTCACCTCTAATAATTCCCACGCAGGCTGCACCAATCAGGAAGCTGACGCCTGCAACGATCATCATCGTCGACTGGTGGTGACCCACTATCGAGAGGACGACTCCACCACAGAGTGCGGCTACGATCTGCGGGATACAAATGGTACCGTTGAAGAGGCCGAGATAGGCTCCCATGTGTCCGTAGCCCTGCAGGGCGTTGGTGACGAAGGTGAACGGCATGGCGAGCATAGCAGCCCAGGCACAGCCAATCATCAGGAATGGGATGAACTGTAGATACTGGTCGCTGATGAAGGGCACGAGGGCGAAGCCGATGCCACCAATGATCAGACTGATGGAATAGGCCAGTTTGGTGTTCTTGAACTGCGGGAGTAGAGCGGCCCAGATGACAGAACCCACTGCCTGTACGGCGAAGAGGATGCCCACCCAGTTGCCGGCCTCCTGGAAGGCTTCACTGGCTGGATCGGTGGTGTTCCACACGACCTCGGCAATAGCACCAGTGGTGTAGTTCCACATGTAAAGCATGCCTGCCCAGCAGAAGAACTGTACCAATCCTACCTTCCAGAACGTGGAGGGCGCATTCTTCAGCAGCGTGATCCAGTTGGCGCTTTCCTCTTTTTCTGAAGAGACGGGGTTGTACTCGGCGTAGTCTTTCGGATTCCACTCCTTCACCTTCGACGTGGTGTAGATGACACAGAGGATCAGGATAGCGGCGCCGATGTAGAACGACCAGATGACGGAGTCGGGCACCACACCCTTCTCAGCCACGTTGCTGATGCCGATGAACGTGAAGATGAAGGGGAACACAAACCCCAGCACTGAACCGGCATTGCAGAGGAACGACTGGATGCTGTAGGCCTTGGCCTTCTGTTTCTCGTTCACCATATCGCCCACCAACATCTTGAATGGCTGCATGGCCATATTGATCGAGGTATCGAGGAACATGAGGGCAATCAGTCCGAATATCATGGCAAAACTGATCGAAAGGCCTAGCGATCCGGCGTTAGGCAACAGGCACATGACGAGTACGGCTACGGCTGCTCCGACAAACAGATAAGGTATGCGACGGCCGAAGCGTGTCCAAGTCTTGTCGGAGAGTGTTCCGACAATCGGTTGCACAAGGATACCCATCAGTGGTGGGAGTATCCAGAAATAACTCAGGTTGTGCGGGTCTGCACCAAGTGTGGCGAAGATTCGCGAAATGTTGGCACTCTGTAAGGCGTAAGCAATCTGTACGCCAAAGAACCCGAAACTCAGGTTCCATAACTTCCAAAAACTTAAATCAGGCTTCTGTTTCATATTCTTAACTTCTTTAACTTTTTAACTTCTTCACCTCGTGGTACCTCGGACAACGAGTCGGGTGCGGACGATGCGCTTCTCCACTTTCTCCATGGGGCTGAGGCCCTCGACTTTATCCATGAGAATTTCTGCAGCCTCTTCGCCCACACGGTGTCCTCGCTGTTCAACGGTTGTCAACATTGGGTCGCAGGCCACGGCACGCTGACCATTAGTGAATCCGCAGATAGCAATGTCTTCTGGTACTCGGTAGCCGGCATGCTTGACAGTATATAGAATACCGATAGCTGTGTCATCGTTGACAGCGAAGAATCCGTCTGGAGGATTGTCAAGCGCCATCAGTTTCGGTGTGATAATCTCTGCATCGGCGCGGTTGTCGCAGATGCCGATGATAGAATCATCGATGGCTATACCGTGTTTCAGCAAGGCATCCTTGTAGCCGTTAAAGCGGTTCTTGGAGATTTCCAGTTGCATCGGACCACCATAATAGGCAATTCGCTTGCACCCCGTCTCTATCAGATGAGTCACGGCGTTAAAGGCCCCCATGTAGTCGTCTACCACCACACGACTGGCATTGACGCCTGTGCAGATACGGTCGTAAAACACCAAAGGGATGCCTGCGTCGATGAGTTTCTGATAATGCTCGTAGTTCTTGGTGTCCTTGGCCTGCGATACAATCACGCCACAGACCTTATAGCGGTGGAAGTTCTCGCAGATGCGTACCTCCCGCTCATATTGTTCACCGCTCAAGGCTACCATGATACGATAGCCTCGTGCGGCGGCTGTTTCCTCGATGCCTGTCAGGATGGATGAGAAATAGTAGTGGGTGAACTCCGGCACGATGACACCGATGACACGCTGGGGCATCACGCGACTATGACGAAGGGCCTCGCCGATGGCGTTCGGCAGGAAATTGTGCTCCTTGGCATATTGCTGGATGGCCTTGCGGCGCTCCTCGCTGATACGGGGTGAATCCTTCAGCGCACGAGAGACCGTCGCCACGGAGATTCCAAACTCCTTGGCTATATCTTTCATCGTCATGGGCACTTTTTCTTCCATCGGTTTTTAACTATTCACGATGCAAAGATACGAAAAAGTTGAGAAACAACCATATATACCTTATTATTATTATTAGATAGCGCTAATGCAAACGTTTGCATAACGCTATTATATCTTTTTAATGCAAAAAAAGTACAACGTATTGGAAAGAAATGTAACTTTGCAGCAGAATAACTAATAGATTAAACGATTAACTCTAATTAAAGTAATGATGAAGCAGGTAAACATTCAAATCCCGCTTAGGATGCTGGGCCTTTTGTTAGGTCTGTTCCTATCGGTAGGTGCCTTTGCTCAGATTGACGTCAAAGGCCATGTGAAAGATGCTACAGGCGAACCCATTATCGGCGCAACGGTACGCGTTGACGGCACACAGACCGCCACCGTGACCGATTTCGACGGTAATTTCGCGCTGAAAGCTAATGAGGGTGCTACAATCACGATTTCTTACGTGGGTTATCAGAACGCCACGGTGAAGGCTGCACCCAATGTGAATGTCACACTCGTTGATGATGAGACCGTTCTTCAGGATGTAGTCGTCATCGGTTACGGTACGGTCCGTAAGAGTGATGCAACAGGTTCGGTCATGTCTGTCGAGGCAGACCAGCTGAACAAGGGTCTGGCTACTTCTCCAGCAGATCTGCTGCAGGGTAAGACGCCAGGTGTACAGATTACAACCAACAGTGGTGCCCCTGGAGCCGGTGCAAAGATCCGTATCCGTGGTGGTTCCTCACTGTCGGCTTCTAACGACCCGCTGATCGTCATCGACGGTCTGCCTATTAGTTCAACAGATATCTCCGGTGGTGATGTACTGAATACCATCAACCCGAATGATATTGAGAGCTTCTCTATCCTGAAGGACGCTTCTGCCACCGCCATCTACGGTAGCCGTGCTTCTAACGGTGTGATCCTGATCACCACCAAGAAGGGTAAGGCTGGTGCGAAACCCCGTATCAATGTGGATATGAGCGGTACATTCAAGACCGTTGCCAAGAAAGTCGACGTGCTCAGCGCTGATGCCTTCCGTGAGTTCTTCATGGCCAACTATGGTGACAAGGCCGAGGCTGTGGCTGCCTTAGGTGATGCCAATACCAACTGGCAGGATGAGATCTACCGCACTGCTTTCGCAGAGGAGATCAATGCCAGTGTGACGGGCGGCTATGTTTCAGGCAGCAAGGCCTTCAAGATGCCTTATCGTATCAGCGCAGGTTTCCTGAACAATGACGGTACTCTGAAGACCACAGGCATGACCCGTGGTACTGTCGGCTTCAACCTGACCCCGACACTACTTGACGACCGTCTGACCATCAATCTGAACGGTAAAGGTGTGTTCACGCACAACTCATTTGCCGACGAGGGTGCCATCGGTGCAGCTGTACAGTATGATCCTCTGAAGCCCGTTGACAACAAATGGATGAGCAACGGTGCTCCTAACACGATGTCAACGCTGAACCCTGTAGCCATGCTCAATGAGCAGAATAAGGACTCTTATGTTCGTCGTTTCGTGGGTAATGCCCAGTTCGACTATAAGTTCAAGTTCCTCGATGGTCTCCGCGCCAACTTGAACCTCGGTCTCGACTACTCTACCACCTCTGGTTGGAATGTCAGTGATCCTGGCAGTGAGATCTCTTATCACAATAAGATTGAGAACGGTACCGGTGCTTGGCAGAAATACACTCAGCTGCGCCGCGACCAGACTTTGGAGTTCTATCTGGCTTATGCCAAGGATCTGAAACAGATCAACAGCCGCTTCGACGTTCTCGCTGGTTACAGCTGGCAGCACTTCTATAATAAGACAACTGACGTGAAGTATGCCAACGACGGTAGCAATGTGGAGTATCCTGTTTCTAAGCCACTCTTCAAGACCGAGAGCTATCTCATCTCATTCTACGGTCGTCTGAACTACACGTTCATGGACCGTTATCTCTTCACCTTCACGCTGCGTGATGACGGCACCTCGCGTTTTAAAAACAACAAGTGGGGCCTCTTCCCCTCTGCAGCTTTAGCATGGCGTATCAGCGAAGAGGCATTCCTGAAGGATGTTGACTGGGTTTCTAACCTGAAGCTTCGTCTGGGTTATGGTATCACTGGTCAGCAGAACATCGGACAGGGTGACTATCCTTCTATCGCCACTTATCACACGAACCAGAGCGGATCGCTCTATATGTTTGGCAACAGCGTTATTACCCCAATTACCCCGAAGGGCTACGCTGCTCAGATCAAGTGGGAGGAGACAACCACCTATAACATCGGTTTGGACTTCGGCTTTGCCCGTAACCGCATCAATGGTAGCATCGATGTTTATCAGCGTAAGACCAAGGACCTGCTGAACGAAGTGCCTGTGGCTTCTGGTACTAACCTGACCAACTACCTGCTGATGAATGTAGGTGACATGGAGAACAAGGGTATTGAGGCCGCATTAAACGTGGTGCCCATCGAGAAGAAAGACCTCCGTTGGGAGGTTGGCGTGAACGTGGCCTACAATAAGAATGAAATCACCAAGCTGACCGCCAGCGACGATCCCAGCTATCTGGGTGTAGAGACCGGTGGTATCTCGGGTGGTGTCGGTAACAATATCCAGATTCACCGTGTAGGTAACCCCATCAGTTCGTTCTTCGTATTCCAGCAGGTTTACGGCGAGGATGGCAAACCGTTGGAGGGTGTCTATGTGGACCGCAACCACGATGGTCAGATCACTGACGATGACCGTTACGTTTACTACAAGCCCGATGCTGACGTGAATATCGGTTTCAACACCGAACTGAGCTACAAGAAGTGGACACTCTCTGCATCACTCCGTTCTAGTCTGGGTAACTATGTTTACAATAACGTCGCCTCTAACACAGAGATGAAGGCCGACATGTGGACCAACAACTTCATCTGTAACCGTGTGTCTACTGCGCCTTACACCAACTTTGCTCAGGCACAGTACAAGAGCGACTACTATGTTCAGAACGCTTCATACCTGAAGCTCGACAAGGTGACACTGGCTTACAGCCTTACTGACTGGTGCCGTCTGAACTTCACCGCTCAGAACATCTTCACCATCACCAACTATGATGGTGTGGATCCTGAAGTGGGCAATGGTATCGACAACAACATGTATCCCCGCTCTCGTAACTTCATCTTAGGTGCAAGCTTTAACTTTTAACTAATAGGAGGACAAGAATATGAAATTCAATATAAAGAAAAACGGAATTTACAGCTTTGCCTTTGCTACCGCCGTGTCGCTGACAGCATGTGTGGGCGATCTGGATGTGACGCCCATCGATCCCAACCTCGACACTCCGGAGAATGTGCTCACAGGCACAGAGGCATACAACCAAATGCTGGCAAAGTGTTACTCGGGCCTCGCAGTAAGCTCACCTGACGGTGATAGCGGTGATCCCGATATCAAGGGTATCGACGGTGGTTTTGGCCAGTATCTGCGCGCCCTGTTCAACCTGCAGGAGCTGCCTACTGATGAGGCCGTCATCGGTTGGAATGACCAGACATTGAAAGACCTGCATGGACTGCAGTGGACATCTTCTGACGTATTCGTCAGCGCTTGTTACAGCCGTGTGTTCTATCAGATTTCTGTCTGCAATGAGGTGATCCGTCAGATTGACGCCGCAGGTAGCAACGACGCCGTCATGCAGCAGTACCGTGCTGAGGCTCGTGCCATCCGTGGTCTGAGCTATCTCCACGCCATCGATATGTTCGGTAATGTGCCTTTCACTGACGAGAACTCCACAGTGGGTGGTGATAATCCCCAGCAGATGAGCCGCTCTGACCTCTTCAACTGGATGGTGAAGGATATGGAGGAGGCAGCAGAGATCCTGCCCGCCAACCCCGAAAAATATCGTGCCGGCAAGGGTCTGTGCTATATGATTCTGGCTAAGCTCTATCTGAACGCAGCAGTCTATACTGGCACTGCCAATTATGCCAAGTGTGCAGAGTATTGTAAGAAGATCATCGATCTGGGCTACAAGCTGGAGTCGGCTAACGACTACTGGAAGCTCTTCTGTGCTGACAACGACCAGATGCTGGGCGTAGGTCACGAGATTATCTTCAGCGTCTACCAGGATCATACTAATACTCAGGCTTACGGTGGTACTACCTATATTATCAATGCTCAGGTGGGTGGTAACATGGCTTATGCCGACTACGGTTTGGGCGGCAATGGTTGGGGTGGTCTTCGTGTGACACCGCAGTTTGTCGACAAGTTCGAAAACGGTGACCAGCGTGCCACATTCTTCACCAACGGCCAGAGTAAGGAGATCATAGATATCGGTGACTTCTTCAGCGGTTATGCCTTCACAAAGTTCACCAACCTGAAGGCCGATGGCAGCATATTGCCCGATGCTAACTCGTTCCCCGATACCGACTTCCCGGTATTCCGTCTTGGCGATGTCTATCTGATGTTGGCTGAGTGTCAGGTTGTAGGTGGCGTAAGTTGCGATGGTATCGCTAAGTTCAATGCCATTCGTACCCGTGCTGGTGTAAGCGAGATCGCAACCCCAACTGCTAGCGATATTATCAACGAGCGTGCCCGTGAGTTGGCTTGGGAGTGCCATCGTCGTTCTGACCTCGTTCGCTTCGGTCTCCTCACCACAGGCGATTACCTCTGGTCACATAAGGGCATGAACAGCAATGTAGGTACGCCTCACGCTGTGGACTCCAAGTACAACCTGTATCCTCTGGCATCGAGCGATGTGATTTCGAACACGAACCTCGTACAGAACCCTGGTTATTAATAATGGATAATTGATCATTGAAAATTGAAGATTATGAAGACAATATATTTTAAGAGTAGTGTGTTGTTTGCCGCTATCGCCATGCTGTTCACAGCCTGCGACTCCGACCGCGACGACAACCCCACCCTCGGCCCGAACCACACAGCATCAGAATTTGTGGTGAATACATCGGCTGTGGCAGACCAGTATATCCAGCTGTCGCCGGATAATACGGTCAACCTCACCTGGACCCAGCCTAACTATGGTGTGAATACCGTAGTGAACTATAAGGTACAGGTAGGCCTGAAAGAAAATGGTAATGAAAAATGGGGTGAATATCTAGAGACAGGTTTTACCTCCTGCAATGTCAACATCAGTGGCGAGGAGATTGCCAAGGTCCTCTGTAAGCTCGACGGTTTCAAGACTGAAGACGACTATGTCGATCAGGGTTTCCGTGAAGTGATCATGCGTGTGGCAGCCAACATCCAGACCACCAGCTCCAAGTTGATTGAAGGAACAGAAATCCTTTCCAATGTGGTCTCCTTTAAACACATGGCAGCTTACTGCAACATCCCGACTAAGGCAACGCTTTGGGTGATCGGTTCTTGCAGTGGGTGGCCTGAGCCTTCACCTGGAAACAAGCAGAAGCTCGTCGAAGGTGGCTGGTTCATTACTGAGACAGAGATCGGTAACAAGATCTTCAATGGTGTCGTTGAGATGCCTGAGGGCGACCTGACTTTCCGCTTCTATTCAAAGCTTACAGGTTGGGGTAGCGATGATAATCCAGAAGGCTCTATCGGTTGGCAGGCCAAGGATGAATCTGCTAACTATGAATTCTCTGGTGGCGTATTCTCCGGCTCATGTATGCCTGGTAAGGGCTCTTGGTCATTCCCTGGCTTCACAGGCGGTAAGATGAACATCACTGTCGATTTGAACAAGAACACCGTTAAGTTCGAACTTCAATAGTTTCGTCAGTATTATTAAGATCGTATAATCAAATGAATAAGAAGATGAAAAAATTAGGTATATATACAATGGCTCTTCTCAGCATGGGACTCGTGGCCTGTAACCAGGACTTCGATACGGAGTTCGTGCCGCAGACCAATCTCCCGGAGAGCCTGCTTCAGTTGAGCGATGTCAGCGTTGCCAACAGCACACCTGGTACCATCAACCTCGCTGATTACATTAATGAAGAGACCGGTATCGCCAAAGCTATTCCTATTGGTACCGTCACTGTGAAGGAAGGCGCTATGCCTGCCAATACCATCCTGAAGGCTGAAGTGGAGTTCTCCAAGGATGCCGACTTTGCCAATTCGATCGTTCTCGATGCCAACAGTCTCGAAGGCACCAATGAAATCAGTGTTAGTCCGACTCTCTTGCAGGAAGCCTATTTCAATGAAATTACGCGCAATCCTGCTACAACAGATGTTTACGTTCAAACAGTTCTCTATACCGTGACAGGTGGAACGTCAGAGGCCATCGTCGGTAAGCCCGGTGAGAACTACTTTGCTCAGAGCGCAGTGAAGTTCACACCGCTGAACAAGGTACAGATTTCGCCTGCATATTATGTCATCGGTGCTGCCGGTGGCTGGAGTGCCGACGGAGCCCGCACACAGAAGTTCCAGCACAGCGATGCTGATGTCTACGAGGATCCTATCTTCACCATCATCGTCGATGCTGGTGGCGATGACTGCTGGTTTGCTATCGGCGACGATACTGCCATCGATGCAGTGGCTGCCGGCGACTGGACTCAACTCTTCGGTACAAAGGGTGCCAGCGAGGATCTCACGGGAACCATGGACCGCCGTTACAATCTGGGTGGCGACCACTCCTTCCACGTGACGGGTGCCAAGAAGATCCGCATCACACTCGATATGTTGGAGTATAGCTACAAGATTGAGCCTGTCAACATCTCAGATGCATATTATCTGATTGGTGGACCTGGTGAGTGGAATGCAGAGTCGGCAATGACCATGAAGTTCTCGCACAGCGCAAAGGATGTGTTTGAAGATCCTGTATTCACCTATACCTTCGAAGGTAATGGTGGTGACATGTGGTTCGCATTCGGCGACAAGGATGCCATTGATGCTGTTGCTGGTGGCACATGGAACAAGCTATTCGGAACCAAGGGCGAGAGCACAGACCTGAGCGGTTCGTTCGACCGTCGCTACAACCTCGATGGTGACCACTCGTTCTGCGTTGACGGTAAGGCTAAGTTCTATCGCTTCCAGATCAACCTGGCTGACATGACTTACACCATCACACCGTTGAACTTCCAGGAGTACATCTACGAGGCAGGTGTGAACAACGACTGGGGTGCTGTTGCACAGCCGCTGTATTGCCCAGACGGAAATGGTACTTACACAGGATTCTTCTATGCTCAGGATGCCGACTGGTCAGGTGGTAAGGGTGCCTTCAAGTTTACTGGTGCTTTCAACGACTGGAGTCAGGGTAACTATGGTACAGGCACCATCAATGCCGATGGCCTTTCTGGTACCTTGATCGACGACGGTGGTTCTGGTAATGTCTTGGCAGATCCCGGCTTCTATCAGGCAGAGGTGAACCTTGCCAACATGACTTACAAGCTGACCCCGATTACCACGATTGGTATCGTAGGTCCTGCTCAGGCAGGTGGTTGGGGTGATGACACCGACATGACTTATAACAAGGAGACCCGTGCTTGGGAAGCCACACTCGAATTGGCTGCCGATGAGTTGAAGTTCCGTGCTAACGACGGTTGGGACATCAACTGGGGTGGTTCAGTAGACAATCTGACTGCAGGTGGTGCTAACCTGAAGATTGCTGAGGCTGGTACATACTTCGTTCAGCTCTTCGCTACCTGTGAGACAAAGTCTTACTGCAAGATTACAAAGAAGTAATTGATAACCAATATTCATTCAGGCGAGCCGCTTATCGCAACGGCTCGCCTGATTATTTCAAAGCATAAAACCAACACCAACATGATGATGAAGAAATTACTATTATCTGTCAGTATTGTGGCCGCCGTTGTGGCCTGCAGACCGACACAGGAGACCCAATCCACGGCATTTGAAATGCCGGCAGTCAACGATATTGCCATGTATCAGGTGAACCCCCGAGTGTTTGCGCCTGAGAACTCGCTGAATACTGTGGCTGAGCGCATCGACTCAATTCGTGACCTGGGTGTCAATGTGATGTGGGTGATGCCCATCTATCCCATCGGTATTGAGAAGGGTAAGAACTCCCCGTACTGCATCAGCGACTATAAGGCCATTGCGCCTGAATTCGGTACGATCGACGATTTCAAGCGTCTTACCGAAGTGTGCCATGAGCACGGTATGGGTATGATTCTCGACTGGGTGGCTAACCATACGGCTTGGGATCATCCCTGGGTCAAGGAGCACCCCGACTGGTACACCCATGACGAAGTGGCTGACACGATCATCCACCCGCGTCCATGGGACTGGTATGATGTGGCCGACCTGAACTATGACAATAAGGATATGCGCGAGGCGATGATCGACGCCATGAAGTTCTGGATTGTCGACGTCGGCATCGACGGTTTCCGCTGTGATGTGGCCGACGGTGTACCTGCCGACTTCTGGAAGGATGCCATCGACCAGCTCCGTGCTGCTGCAGGCGACCGAAAGATCGTGATGCTGGCAGAAGGTAAAAATGTGGATAACTTCACCGTTGGCGGCTTCGACATGAACTATGGCTGGGATTATAAGGACGAGCTCGTGAAGGTGTGGAAGGGTGCTCCTGCATCCGACCTGATTAAGGCCGACAGTGCTGAATACGCTCAGCTGCCTGCAGGAAGGGTGAAGCTGCGTTTCACCACCAATCATGACCACTCTACCGAGGCCACGCCGTGCGTGGAGTTCACCAACGACCGCGGTGCGATGGCAGCTTACGTGGCCAGTATCTTCCCCCATGGCGGCGCTCTCATCTACGGCTCACAGGAGGTGGGTTATCCTGAGCCGATCAATTTCTTCAAGTATGTGCCCGTGGACTGGAGTGCCAAGCCAGAGATCTACAAGGAATATCAGATGCTGATAGGTCTTTACAACGAGCATCCCGCCCTTCGTAAAGGCAAAATGACGGCTTGGCCTGACAATGATGTTCTCGTCTTCGAGAAAGCCGACGATGCCGAACGCTATCTGATTCTGGTGAATGTCCGCAACGAGCAGAAGACGGTGAAGATTCCTGAAGAATGGAAGAAACTTGGCGAAGCACTTACCCTCGAACCATTTGAGTATTGTATAGAGAAGTACTAAAAACAACTTGAGATTATGAGAAGACTTGGTTCTATATTGGTATGCTGCCTGATAGCCGTGGCTGCGATGGCTCAGGGCTGGCCCAAGGACTATAAAGGTGTCATGCTGCAGGGGTTCTATTGGGATTCTTTCGACGATACCCAATGGTCGGCACTTGAGAAGCAGGCCAACGACCTGGCCGCCAGTTTCGACCTCATCTGGGTTCCACAGAGTGGTAACTGCGGTGGCACGTCGATGGGATACGACGACTTGTATTGGTTTAATCATAACAGCAGTTTCGGCAACGAGAAGCAGCTGCGTTCGATGATCAAGACTTTCAAGGCACTTGGTCTCGGCACTATCGGCGATGTGGTCATCAACCACCGCAAGAACCTCAGTAACTGGGTGGACTTCCCTAAGGAAACCTATAATGGCGTAACCTACGAGATGGTCTCTACTGACATCTGTTCTGACGATGACGGTGGCGACACTAAAAAGTGGGCAGACAGCAACGGCTTCAGCCTGAGTGGCAATAAGGATACTGGCGAGGGCTGGGGAGGCATGCGCGACCTTGATCATAAGAGTGAGAACGTGCAGAAGATCGTCAAGGCCTATCTCCAGTTCCTGCTCAACGACCTCGGCTATACGGGTTTCCGCTACGATATGGTGAAGGGTTACAGTGCCTCGTACACGAAACTCTATAACGAATACAGCAAACCGCAGTTCTCCGTTGGCGAGTGCTGGGACAGCTCTAACACGATCCGTAAGTGGATCGACGGCACAGAGAAGACCAGCGCTGCCTTCGACTTCCAGTTCCGCTATACCGTCCGCAATGCCTGTAACAATGGCAGCTGGCCAAAGTTGAACCAGCAGAACGAGGGTAACTGGCCGCTCGTAAGCAGCAACTATGAGAGTGGAGCCTATCGCCAGTATGCTGTGACGTTCGTTGAGAACCACGATACGGAGAAACGCTCCAATGCCGCTCAGGATCCCATCAAGAAGGACACCCTCGCTGCCAACGCTTATCTGCTGGCTATGCCTGGTACACCGTGTGTGTTCCTGACACATTGGAAAGCATATAAGACAGAGATCAAGGCGATGATCGAGGCCCGTAAGCTGGCTGGCATCAGCAATACATCGGCCTATTCGAGATACAGCTCTCCGAATATCACGACTTATTATGCCGTTACCACCGACGACAAGCTGCTCTGCGTGGTGGGCGATGAGTCCAAACTGGCACCTGAGGCTGACAAGTGGACGAAGATCCTCTCTGGCTATCACTATGCCTACTATCTGAGCAAGAGTCTTGAGACCGCCTGGGCCGACAAGGGCAGCGGTGACTTCTATGATCCCTTCAATGTCGTGCTAACGGCGGTATCGGCTTCCGACGGCGCCCAGCTCGTCTATACCCTCGACGGCTCAGAACCAACGGCCTCCAACGGCACGAAAGCAGCCTCGGGCACTAGTCTCACAATCGATGCCACCGCCACAACCACGCTGAAGGTTGGACTGCTGGTTGGCAGTGCTGTCAGCGGTGTCATCACGCGTACCTTTACTTATAGGGAGCCGGAGAAGGAGCCCGAGGTCAAGATCCCCGACTTCTGCACCATTGGCGAGGGTGAGGTATGCGCCTTCTTTGAGGCCCCAGCCTCCTGGTCAAATACCATTCATTGCTGGGCATGGTCAGACTCGCCCTCCGAGAACTTCACTGGCGGCACATGGCCTGGCGTTGCTTGTCAGGAGTTGGGTACGGCCGAGAACGGCAACACCGTGTGGAAATGGACATGGGACGGTAAGAAGCAGAATAACTCTTCGGCCACCATGCCCGCCATGATCATCTTCAACAACAACACCTCGCCGCAGACCGCCGATCTGGTCTTCGAGCAGGGTGGTTACTACGTCAAGGACGGCCTCTTCGGCATCGTTAGCGCCACAGGTATCCAAAACGTCATGGTCAATGGTCAAAGCGTAATGGTCAATGACGCTTGGTACGACCTCCAGGGTCGCCGTCTCAGCGGCAAGCCTACCACGAAGGGCATCTATATCCATAACGGTAAGAAGCTCGTGATTAGATAAACGAAAGAGAACCAGGCAATTGCTTGGTTCTCTTTTTACTCTTTATCTGCGACAGACACGTATCTATTTTATGTTAGCGTTTGCCTATAGGCGAACGGTTGTTTGGGTATAGGCAAACGGTTATTCGAGTATAGGCGAACGGTAGTTTACTGCCGGTAAAGTCCCGGCAACCTATAACCTTTCTGCAAATTACTTGCAAGTTTGACGGAATATTAGTACCTTTGCTGGCGATTAGACGAACAAATGATTAACGGAATGAGGCAGACAAGATTGATAATCCTCGGGCTGATGGCATGCCTCGGCATCCAAGCAGCGGACTATGAACACTATAGTGAGTGGATGGCGTACTCGGAGATCAAACGGGTGCCACATCCCTACAACCTCGACTTCTCGCCATACGCACCGCGATGGTCGTATCAGGTGGGGATCGAGCTCGACGGCATGCTCGATGTATATGCCTCCTATGGCGGCGACCAGCTGGAGAAGTATCTCAAGGAATACCCCAAGATGATGATCGACGCCAAGGGTAACATCACGGGATATAGCTACAACGACTTCAACCTCGACAACGTCAGGCCTGGGCACTTCCTCATGCGCTACTATCAGTTGTTCCCCGAGAGGAAAGACTCATTGGCCCTTGACCTGTTGATGAGACAGCTGGAGAACCAGCCGCGGACGGATGAGGGCGTGTGGTGGCATAAGGCCATCTATGCCCGGCAGGTATGGCTCGATGGTATCTTCATGGGACTGCCGTTCTATGTGCTCGCTGCACCTTGGCTAAACCCAGAGTACGTGATGGAGTACTATGATGACGCTGTAGACCAGATCACGAAGACGGACCAGCGCACCTATGACGAGGCAACCCGGCTCTGGAAGCATGCGTGGGACGAGACGCACCAGATGTTCTGGGCCAACCCGCAGACGGGTCTGAGCCAGCATACCTGGGCAAGGGCCTTGGGATGGTTCACCATGGCGATGGTGGAGGTGCTCGACGCTTTGCCTGAGAATTATGCCCGTCGGGAAGAGATCATCAGCCTGTTTCAGCGTGCCATGAAAAGTGTGACTGACTATCAGGACGAGGCGAGTGGCGTGTGGTTCGACGTGCTCGATGTGGATGATCCCCGTAACTATCTGGAGGCGACGGCCTCATCGATGTTCACCTATTGCATGCTGAAGGGCTGGCGGCTCGGCTATCTCGACGACAGCTATCGTGATACTGGCATCAGAGCATATCGGGGGCTGGTGAAGGAGTTTGTGACGAAGAAACGTGACGGGACGATGTCGCTGACGAAGTGTTGTTCGGTGTCGGGCCTCGGGCCGGAGAGCAATCCCAAGCGTGACGGTTCGTTTGAATATTACATGAGTGAGCCGATACGCGACAACGACGCCAAGGGCATAGGCCCCTTTATCTGGGCCTCCTTGGAGATGGAGCGGATGGGCTTCACCGTCCAAAACCTCGACACGTTCCAGCCCAATGGCATCCGGACTGTCAAGCGTCAGGAATCTGCCGAACCTCCCTGCTATGACTTGTCAGGCCGCAGGGTGTTGCCACGCAGCCGAGGCATCTATATCCAAAGCGGCAGGAAGTTCTGGAATAAATGAAGAGGCTGTGCCGATCGGCACAACCTCTTCATTTTATCGCAACTCCTTGTCCTTAGTGGTTACGGAAGTTCCACTTGGAGTTGTCACTCGAGAAGTCATATTTGGCAAGGGTAGGAGTGCTGTCGCCTGCGGAATAGAGGCAGTACGTGGTATTCACACCCTCGATGCCGGGGATGGCCTTCGGCATAATGCGGTAGGTGCCGTCGGTGAGCTGCTCAATGCGCCAGAGCTGCTCGTCAGCGCCGGTATAGGCGGGGACGGTGACAACCTCTTTGTCGGCAGTGGCGGTCAGAGCGCGCTCTGTGCCCTCGATGACAATCTTGAAGTAGGGAGCGCTGAGATAGCCTCCTGCTGAGTCGACGGGGATGACGGTCCAGCGCTGGTGGGGACGGAACATATAGTCGCCAATGCGGGCGGGGATGTCACCCTCGGGCCAGGTGCCGATGACTTCGGCGAGTGTCTGGCAGGCGATGGGCTTGGCAGGCTCCTGCATCTGATTGCGGTTGAACCAGCCCTGACGCTGCTGCTGCATGCGGACGAAGTCGACAGCGAGCTCCAGGGCATAGCCGCGACGCTCAGACTCGATCTCGAAGGTGCCACCCTTGAACTGTTCGCCGGCGTATGGCCAGCCGTTCTTCCAGAGCAGAGGATGGACGGCGAGCGTAGAACGGCCACTGAGTTCAAAGTCGGCCTCCCAGTGGAACGACATCACCTCGACACCCTCGTCGACAATGAAACGTCCGAAGTGGCCGGCACCGGTCTTGCGGCCGCCAGCGGCGATCACCATCTTACCACCACCATGATACATATCGCGGCCCACATTATCTATATAGGGACCCTCTACGCTACGAGAGCGGCCCACAACGATATTATAGGTAGAGTTCACACCATCGCAGCAGGTGCCGTGGGTACCGAGCAGGTAGTACCAGCCGTCGCGATACATGAGGTCGGAGGCCTCACAGTCGATGGCAATATCCTTCTCCTTGTTACCCTTTACACGGAAGCCGGTCTTCGGATCAAGCTCAATGAGACGGATGGTACCGAAGTAAGTGCCATAGGAAACCCACAGACGACCCGTCGAGGGATCAAGGAGCATACCTGGGTCGATGGCGTCCTGATCCTCCATACCGTCGGAGTAGCACACCTCAACAGCCTCAGACCACTTGAAGTCGGGTGACTTGGGGTCGAGAGTCTTGTTCCACATCGTGAGGATACGGCCAGCGTGACCGCCTCCGAGACCACCACCCGTGGCACCGTAGATGCAGAGGTAACGGTCACCGATCTTCAGCACGTCGGGGGCAGCACCGCCACCAGGACGGTCGGCACCGCTGTTCCAGCTCCAGCCGTCTTCAGAGATCAGACCGCCACCACCTGTGCCGAAAGTATAGTATTTACCTTCGCATTCAGCAAGGGTCGAGGGGTCGTGGATGTAGGGTGCGCCAATCTGCGCGTTGGCGGCTGTGGCCAGTGTCAGGGCCGCCAGGATACTATGTAGTCTTTTCATAATTGATTATTGTGCTTTGATTGAATAGTTCTTAACAGGGTTACCTTTTTCGTCGATGAAGCGGACACAGAAGTCGCTCATGCCCGGGCCGTTGATGACGGCACCACGCAGGATATTGCGGCCCTTCTTTAGGGTGAGGCGTGACGACATGGCATCGTCCTTCACCATACGACGGTCGCCGGAGAGCAACAGAGCCTCCTCACCGTTGAGCCACCACATAGAGGCGGAGTTGGAGCCTACAGCCAGACGAACATTCTCGATGTCCTCGTCGCAGTCGATGATGGTGACGGTCCAGAAGAGGACACCATAGACCTGCTGACCCCACTTCTCAGCGAAGCGGAAGAGCTTCACGTTGTAGTTCTCGCTGTCGAGAGCGTGCCAGGTGAGTGTCTGTTTCACAGTGGTGACCTTTGGCTCGGCAGGCTCCTGTCCGAAGCCGCGACCGAAGCCCGGAGCAACCTCCACCTTCTTGTACTCAGCCTTCACTTTCTGGCCGTCCTTCGGCACGATGGTCTGCTGACCCTTGAAGTATTCTGTGGCGAAGTTCTCACGCAGATAGCTGTCGGTAAAGACGGTATTGCCGCTGTTTGGCTTGTCGAGGGGCTCGAGGATGAGCCAACGACGGATGAAGCCTTCCTCGTCAGGCTGTGCCGACGGCGTGGTGACAGCCGAGAAGTACTTGGGACGGTTCTTGAACTGGATCCAGTCGACGCTGACAGCAGCATCACCCTCACAGGTAATCACCAGGTCGGTGACAGCCTTTGGAGTATACTCCAGCGGAGCGGTCATCGTGAGCCACTGGTTGCTGAAGTCGCGACGGAACATGGCAGGAGCACCTGCGGGAGACTCAGGCTTCACGGTCATTTCGATCTTGGCGATGATCTTACCTGTCGCACTCTTCTCGCGAATATAGAAAGAGGTATTGGCGGCAGCCTTAGCGGAGAGAACGAGGTATCCGTCGGTAATGCAGCTGAAGTCGACATCGCTGTAGCAGAGCCAACTGCCCTTGGCGGGGATGGTGGCCTCATAGCTGCGGAAGGTATTGACGGTATCGATCAGTTGATAGGTTACGTCTGCGCTTGCGCTGCTGTAACGGTCGATCTCAATCTTCTCTGTAGCCTGGTTGATACCTACGCCACGTAGGGTGGGCTTCACCTCCTGAATGGTACCGTCGGCATTGAAGAATAGTTTCTCAATACAAACAGAGCGACGCTTGTCATCACGCGGCGAGAACCAGTTACGGTGATAGAACAGATACCATTGGCCTTTGTAGTTGACGATGCTGTGATGGTTGGTCCAGCAGCCGTTGTCGTGCTCGGCCATGATCAGTCCTTTGTATTCATAGGGACCCATCGGATTCTTACTCATAGCATAGCCGAGAACCTCGGTGTTCTCACGAACGTATGGATAGGTCAGGTAATAATTGCCGTTGTACTCAAAGGCGAACGGACCCTCAGCCTGACGGCTGGGCAGACCTTTGAGGCAGTTGACACCCTTCATCTCGAATTCGCGCTCGCCCCACTTTACTTTTTCCGTCGGGGTGTCATCAGCGATTTCCTTCATGTTGTCCTTGAGCTTGGCGCAACGGCCAGCGCCCCAGAAAATATAAGCGTTACCGTCGGATGCCTGGAGCACACAGGGATCGATGCCGTTGATGCCCTTGATGGGCTCCGGCTCTGGGACGAACGGTCCTTCAGGATTGTCGGCAATGGCCACGCCAACGCCAAATCCACGTCCTTCAGCACCAGCAGGGAAATAGAAATAGTACTTGCCGTTACGTTCGATGCAGTCGGGTGCCCACATCGAATAGGAATCGGGACGTACCCAAGGTACTTTGTTCTGGGTGACAATCACACCGTGGTCGGTCCAGTCGGTGAGATTCTCAGATGAGAACACATGGTAGTCCTCCATGCAGAACCAGTCCTGCCGCTGTCCAGCGGGAGGCATGATGTCATGCGAGGGGTAGAGGTACACCTTGTTATTAAATACACGAGCGGTAGGGTCAGCCGAGAACTGGTCGCGGATGACGGGGTTCTGTGCCGACAGCAGAAGCGGCACACCCAAGAGTAATGCAGTTAATTTTTTTTTCATCTTTTCTGTTCTAGTTTATAAGATGCTGATTAAGATTTGAGATGCAAATATAAGGAATGTTCTTCGAAACACCAAACCAAATCGGCGTCTGACCTCGAGAATGTTATTTCCAATAAAGTTTCTGTTATAAATTGATAGGATAGAAGCCGAATACTTATGCATTTTTATTTGTAACTTTGTGCCCAAAAAAGTAACACTCATGAAACGAATCATCTTTTTTCCTATCCAAGTCTGTCTGCTGACAGCTTTCTTTTGCTTACTATGCCTGTCTCCAGGAGTTCAGGCACAGGGAGTGAAGCCCCTCCCCTCCATCCACGTGGATGGCAAATGGCTTGTCGACAAACATGGAAATCACGTCGTGCTGCATGGTGTGATGGACACTCCCAATATGTATTTCAATGGTTGGCGCTGGGGCAGTCCATGGGATACCAACAATTATGCCGACTACAATAACGACGGCATGAAGAAATGTCTGGCTTATTTCGAAAAGATTTTCACAGGACTGGAGACTGCGAAGTGTAATGTGTTCCGCTTACATCTTGACCCTGTATGGTCTAACAGTCCCGTCAGCGGCTATCAATATGAAGGTGCAAAAGATCAGCCTGCTGATGTCACAGGCGAGGCAGACATCAGCAAGTTCTATCCCAACCGTCTGAAAAGAGCCCTGCCATCGTTCTTCCTGAAGTTGGCAGAGATGGCTATGAACCACGGCATGTATGTGGTGGTACGCCCGCCGGGTGTCTGCCCTCAGAACTTGAAGGTGGGCGATTATTATCAGGCCTACCTGATGACTGTATGGGATATTTTCTCTCAACAGAACTTCGTGCTGGAGCACCCAGGTCAGATCAGCATTGAGCTTGCCAATGAACCTGTCAATTTGAAGAACGCTCAGAACAACGCCGATGCCCGTGCCATGCACGACTACTTCCAGCCTATTGTTGACAAGATCCGTGAAAATGGCTTCACAGGTATCATTTGGGCACCAGGCACTGGTTGGCAATCTAATTACAGAAACTACAAGATATTTCCCATCGAGGGTGACAACATTGGCTATGCCGTTCATGATTACACAGGCTGGTATGGTTGCAGCGATGAAAGTGTAGATAAGGACAAGGATATCGAAAGGAGCAAACAGAAAAAGATCACTGAGTTCCACAATTCGGTACCCGTGGTGGACTTCGCTCCTGTCATCATTACTGAGGTGGACTGGAGTCCGAAGAAGCCGGGTGCCGGCCACTATAACGAGCACGGCGATTGGGTAGAACCCAACTACGGCACATGGTCTACGGGTTCCACCTCGAAATGGGGCGTGTGCTACAAGGCTATGCTTGATTACTTTGGCAATATCTCTATGACCCTTTCAGGCACAGGTTGTCTGATTGATATCGACCAATTGCTGGAAGACGGTTCCGTAGTACCCGCCTTCGAAGGTGTGGAGGAAGCCTGTGGCAAGGCCTGCATGGACTGGTATGCCGAATATTACAATGTGAACTGGCCCCATGCCGATGACGAGACTGGTATTCTTTCACCTCTCACCCCTCACTCCTCACCTCTAAACGTCTACGACCTACAGGGTCGTCGCGTCAAAGTCCCACTCAAGAAAGGCATCTATATCGTAGACGGAAAATTGAAGATTAAACATTAAAACATAAAACCTATGAAAAGACTGCTGATAGCTTTATCATTTATCGTTTGTCATGTATCTGTTAGCATGGCACAGCCACGCTGCAATGCCGACGGTACCGTGACGTTCCAGTACAAGAACGATCAGGCCAAGGAGGTGCTGGTCGATGTACAGTTTGCAGGGCGTAACGCTATGGCGCGTGATACCCAGACAGGACTCTGGACTGTCACCCTCGGACCCGTCGCTCCCGACATGTATCCCTATTGCTTCATCGTCGACGGCGTGAGCGTGATGGATCCTGAGAATCCCCAGTACTTCCCTAATGAGGGTTTCAAGAACAGTCTGTTGGAGATTCCCGGCAAGGAGGCTCTGGCCCACGACATCAAGGATGTGCCCCACGGTCAGATGGAATACATCCATTACTACTCCAAGAGTCTCGGGGCCACGAATCAGGCCGTGGTCTATCTGCCGCCGAAGTACAAGGAGAATCCTGACAAGAAATATCCCGTATTCTACTGCATCAGCGGTACTACCGATACTGAGGAGGTCTACTACAAGGTGGGGCGCGTGAACTATATTCTCGACAACCTGCTCGCAGAGGGCAAGGCCGAGGAGATGATCGTTGTGCTGCCATACGGCAACCCTTATAAGCTTCTGCCCACACCACCTACGGGCATGTTCGGAGCACCGGGATCGCGATTCGGGAGCGATGTGTTCAGCCTCGACCTCAACAACGATCTGATGCCCTACATAGAGAGCCACTACCGTACCATCAACGATGCTGACCACCGCGCCATTGGCGGTTTCTCGCGAGGTGGCAACCAAGCGCTCTTCAACGGCCTGAGCCATTTGGACAAGTTCGCCTATCTGTGCAGCTACAGCTCGTTCACCTCGACGGACATCCCCGGGGTCTACGACAACGCCCAGGATACGAACAGCAAGATCCGTCTGTTTTGGCTCGGTGTGGGCACCGATGACTTCCTCTATGGCAACGCCCGCGATTATATGGCCTTCCTCGACGACCACGGCATCCGCAGTGTGAAGGAATATACCCACGACAAGTTCGGCCACACTTGGATGAACGCTAAGTATTTCCTGAGCAAGACCCTCCCTCTGCTCTTCAAGCCCAAGGCTGCCGAGCAGGCTATGAAGAATGGACAGCCCGCCCTCGCCGCCACAGGCAAGGAACCACAGTTCACGGCTGGTGTAATGGCTCGCCTCTTTCCCCGTCCCATCCTCTCGCCCGAATATAAGTACGACAGCGTGATCTTCCGCATGAAGGCCCCCGATGCCAAGGAGGTGAAGCTGGCTGGTGAAATCTTCGGCAAGCCCATTACCATGGAGCGCGACAGCGACGGTGTGTGGAGTGCGGAGGTCGACGAGCATATCTATGAGGCTTTCACCTATTACTTCCTCGTCGACGGTACCCCCGTGGCTGATCCACAGAACATGTACCTCGCCCCATCGAAAGGTTTCAAGCCGAGCATCTGCAACAACCCCGCTGCCACATTCAACTATATGAACATGGCCGACATCCAGCACGGTGTGGTGAGCTACGACCTGAACCATCAGGTGGGTCGCTATCACCCCGCTCAAGGAGAGCCAGCCTTCTGTATCCGACTGATTCCCGGTAAGGACGATACCATCGAAAGTTGGTTTAAGATTGGTGGGGCCGACGTGATGGCTGATAAGTTTATCGCTGCCAAGAAACTTCCGCCATTCTGCATCATGACAGGCTGTGATGGCAAGGGTGCTTGTTGCCAAGGCAAGGACAATGCCTGCGACAAGAAAGTCTATACCATCAAGGCCGACGACTATAACACTTGGCCTGAGCGCCGCCATGCCCTCGAGTCGATTCTCGACTCCCTGATGCTGCAGGCCGCCGCAAAAGGTGAGATCAGCATCAGCCTTCCCCTCTTTCAGACGAAATACACAGCCGACCCTTCACCCATCGTGGTGGGCGACCGTCTGTTTCTCTTCACCTCCCACGATGCCTCGCCTGAGGATATCCCCGACGTGAACGAAAAGAGTTCCGCAGGTTTCTTTATGTACGACTGGCTGCTGTGGTCCACCACCGACATGGTGAACTGGACAGAACATGGAGCCGTTGCCTCTTTGAAGGACTTCTCCTGGCGTTCACGTGAGAACGGCGGCTGGGCCATCCAGACCGTTGAGCGCAACGGAGAGTACTACCTCTATGCTCCCCTCCACGGCCATGGTATCGGCGTACTGGTGGCCGACTCCCCTTACGGTCCTTTTAAGGATCCCCTGGGTAAGCCGCTTGTGTGGGATCAAAGCAATTGGTTCGACATCGACCCCACCGTCTATACCGACGATGACGGACAGGCGTGGCTCTATTGGGGTAATCCCCACACGTTCTATGCCCCTCTTGGCGAGGATATGATCTCTCTCAAAGGTGAGGTGACGAAATTGCCGCATATCAAGCACTATCAGGAAGGGCCGTGGTTCTATAAGCGCAACGGCCATTACTACTGTGCCTATGCCTCCACCTGCTGTCCGGAGGCCCTCGGCTATGCCATGAGCGACAGTCCCACAGGCCCATGGGAGTGGAAGAACTACATCATGCGCCCCACGCTCCGTGACCGTGGTAACCACCCCGGCATCTGCGACTTCAAGGGACATTCCTATATCTTCGGACAGAGCTACGACCTGATGCACCTCGACACGTTCACGCACCACGAGCGTCGCTCCGTCTCTGCCGCAGAGATTACCTACAACGAGGACGGCACCATCCAGGAAGTGCCCTACTGGCTCGACCAGGAACCCCTGAAACAACTCTGCTGGCTCGATCCCTACGAGCGGGTGGAGGCCGAGACGATGAACTGGGGCTATGGCCTGAAATCGGCGAAGATGGGAATCCCCAACACAGGTGTGGTAGCTGATATGCCAGCCTCGACGGGCAAGAAGAACATGTATATCTACGACATCAACAACGGTGAGTTCATCCGTCTCCGCGGTGTTGATTTTGACAATGGTGCCAAGAAGTTCAGCATCACAGCCGCTACCACAGGCAGCTGCAAGGTCACCCTCCGACTGGATGGCCTGAACGGCCCTGTAGTTGGCGAGGCCGTGATTTCAAAGACGGGTTCTGTAGAGAAATATAAAGCCTTCAACGCAAAGGTATCAAATGCTTCAGGCGTACACGACCTCTACCTCTGTTTCAGCGACACCGAGGGCGATACCCGCCTCGACTGGTGGCAGTTCAAGAAATAATATTGTAATGAAATAATGAAAGAGATGAAAAAGCTATTGTTTTTATGCGTTAGCGCACTGTTAGTCGGCTGCAGTACAGCCGTTGATATCGACCAGCAGGTTGATGAACTCTACGCAAAGATGCCCCAGGAAGAGCGCATCGCCCAACTAAGGAGTATGTATATGGACGAGCTCTTCAACGAGCAGGGACAGCTCGACACAGCGAAGTGCCGTGAGCTTATTCCTTATGGTATCGGCCACTTCTCACAGTTCTGTATGCAGCAGCCCCGCGACCCCAATGAGTTGCGCGACCGTGCCATTGCCATCCAGGACTGGCTGATGAACAACACTCCCAACGGCATCCCCGCACTCCTTCACGAGGAGGTGCTCTCGGGTGTCAATACCCTAGGCTCTGCCATCTACCCGCAACAGATAGGGCAGGCCTGTTCGTTCAACCCCGAGCTGGCTGAACTGAAGACATTCCAGACGAGTACGACCCTGCGCAAGATAGGAGGTATCTTTGCCCTTTCGCCCATGGTCGACGTGTGTCGTAATCCCAGCTTTAACCGCTTGGAAGAGTCTTATGGCGAGGATGGTTATCTCTCTGCCGTCATGGGTACAGCCTTCGTGAAGGGTCTGCAGCAAGGTAACCTGAAGAAAGGCGTTGGCGCCTGTTCGAAGCACTATCTGGGTTACGGCGGTGGCGGCGATGCCGAGGAGAAGGAACTGATGGAAGAGATCCTGCTCCCCCATGAGACGATGATCCGTCTCACGGGTAGTGTGGCCGTAATGCCCGGTTATCACGACGTCCATGGCACCAGGTGTGTGGCCAACAGCGAGATCCTTCAGGATATCCTTCGTGGCTATGTAGGCTTCGACGGTATGGTGGTGAGCGACTATACCGCCATCGACCAGATCCCGGGTCTTGAGACCACCGTAGAAAAGGCAGCTGCCGCCATCAACAACGGCAACGACGTGGACTTCCCTCACGGTGCCAATTACAAGTTCCTGCAGGAGGCCATCGACAAAGGCCTGGTGAAGCCGGAGGTTCTGGAGCGTGCGGTCAAGGATGTGCTCCGCATCAAGTTCCGCCTCGGATTCTTCGACAAGGATGCTTACCTCTATTCGAAGGAGGATATCAAGCTCGACACCCCAGAAGAGCGCCAGACAGCCTACGACATTGCCGCCCAATCCATCGTCCTCCTCGAGAACAATGGCATCCTGCCGCTGAAAGACGTCAAGAACGTGCTCGTCACAGGTCCTAATGCCAACTCCATCTGGGCCATGTGTGGCGACTATACCTATCCCGCCATGTCGTACTTCTGGAAGATGGTGATGGACGTGGCCGATCGTGACAATCCCCACATCGTGAAGCTGTTGGAGGCCATGACTGCCAAAAAGCCCGAGAATCTGAATGTGATGTATTCCCGTGGTTGCGATTGGACAGAGGATATCGAGACCAAATACGGAGAGGTGGGCGATGCTCGCGCTTGGGAGTATGAACTGCTGCACCGCAAGGTGGACTCCGGCGAGAAAGCCGATAAGGCCGAGGCCCTGAAGATGAGCCAGGAGGCTGATGTCATCATCGCCGCTGTAGGTGAGAATGTGATGCTCTGTGGCGAGAACCGCGACCGTGAGGGTCTTCGTCTGCCTGGTAAACAGGAGCAGTATGTGGAGGAACTGATTAAGACGGGCAAGCCCGTGGTGCTCGTTGTGTTCGGAGGTCGTGCACAAGTCATCTCAGGCATTGCCGAGAAGTGTGCCGCCGTCATTCAGGCCTGGTATCCGGGTGAGGAAGGTGGCAATGCCGTGGCCGATATCCTCTATGGCAACGTCTCGCCCTCTGCCAAGCTCTCCGTCAGCTATCCGAATACAGAGATCAACGAACCTATCTGCTATAATTATAGCGCAGAGAAGGATGCTCGCGTGGCCTGGCCCTTCGGCTACGGCCTGAGCTATACCACGTTCGAGTATCAGAACCTGCAGGTGAACAGCGAGGCACAGACCTCCGACAACTTCGTGGAGCTGACCTTCCAGGTGAAGAATACGGGTGAGGTAAAGGCCGACGAGATTGCTCAGATCTATCTCTCGCCGACTGCCGACAATCAGAACATCCGCCCCATCCAGCTGCAGGGCTTTGCCCGCATCTCCCTGGAGCCGGGACAGACCAAGACCGTCACTACGCGTCTCTACGTGGAACAGTTCGGCTTCTACAGCCACGCCAACAACGTCCGTCAGTGGAACATCGAGCCAGGCACATTCATCGTCAAGGTGGGCGCCTCATCAGCCGACATCCGTCTCCAGCAGGAAGTCATCCTCCGCGGCAAGGCCGTCAACAAGCCTCTGCGCGATCATTACTTCTCTGAGAGCATCGTGTCACAATAAGTGATTGTTAGAAGCTTCATCATCACCGCTGTGTGAGGCGTGCCTCACACAGCGGGTGTTTCTTTTAACGTTAATAAATCATAAATTCTGTCTGTGCCATGCAGTCTTTCTGTTTTGTGATACTCTATATAAGAAAAAGAAATAACTTTGCAACATAAAAAGAAGGGTATGAAAAAACGAAGTATTCTATGGGTGTTGATGCTTATCTTGTCAGGAATTGCAACTTTGGCAGGATGCTCATCAAATGACGAGGATTCATCGACAGCGAATTCTGACCAATATGAGCTGTTGGGACTGGTACGGAAAAAGGCACAGTACGACGGGAACGGGATTGTCATCAAGCTATTCGAAAGGAATGGCATGAAATTGCAGGTGGTGGACATCACCGACCAGTTTGAGTCGGCCACATTCAAGGACGACGAGAAGATACCCGTCAACCATGTCTATGTTGAGCAATTGCCGTTAGCTATTCAGGAGTTGGCCATCAGTGCTGGTGCGAACATGAGTACCCGAATATGTAGGATGGAATATGAAGGGGAATTCTATTACGACATCTACAACGTGTTTTCAAGCACCTGGGTCAATATCTTCAATAGCAATGGTGAACGTCACGATTTTAACAGCCCAGAAGGATACGAGGCATTCATGAGCAAGGCCAGGGACTTGAGTTGCATCCTTGTCCTGACCACAGAGGTTGTGAAAAGCGCCGAAGGAGCACCCAACTATCTCGTAGGCTACTGGCAGAACGACTGGCAGCACCTTATGCATGACCATAACCAGCAAGCCACCGTTGCCCTCTACCCAGACCTGCCCTTCAGCATCACCGAGGTAATGGCCCTTCACGATGACGGCACAGGTTATCTGCGAACGATCAAAACTTACAAGGACGGTACCAACGAGGTGGCTCTCGATCCCTTCAGCTATGTGTTGACCGACTATCATGGGGGCGAGCAGTACAATTATCACGGCTACTATTACAAATGCTACTTTGCAGCAGGCGATGCCATCGAATACTTAGTCCGCTCCTACGACAACATGCAGACGCTTTACAATGGCCTCTATTATGTCAACTATCCGTGGTTCAGACAAACGGGTGACAACTACGAATCGCTTCGTGTCAATGCCGGTCAGAAATACGGCAATCCGGGAAAAGACAACAGCAGTCCGATTGTCGGCAGATGGACAGGAGAGTTCAAGAGTGACGCGATGGCTACTATATCCACTTTCACCTGGGTATTCCGCTCTGACAACACTGGCTACAGACTCTTGAACGGACAACTCAACGAACCCTTTGCCTATACTGTCAGATATGAAGGCTCAAAGGCAGAGCTAACTGTCTACAAATACAACACAGGATTCATGATTAATGAAGGGTTCTCCAAGGACGGCGCTGACCTGAACTTCGATCCCACCATCGTTCCCCAAGGAGTGACCATCAAGGCTACGCTCAACGGTAACACTCTCGAAATGGAGGGATGGAACACCTACCAAAGGGAAGACTAACTGTATCAGGACAAGACAGGATGGATGCTCAAACGCTGATCAGCAGATGCAAGGCCGGAGAACGACAGGCCTTGCATCTGCTTTACGAGCAATACCGTCCCCGACTTCTCTGCATCTGCAGACAATACGCAAAGGGTGACAATGTCTCAGAAGACTTGCTTCATGATGCTTTCGTGATCATCCTGACCTCGCTTGACCAATTGAGGAATGATGACAAGCTGGAATCATGGATGGAGACGATTGTCCGCAACGTGGGATATCACTACAAGATGCATCAGGAAAAAGAACAGGCAGCCCTACATCAGGTGGCCGTTGATAGTCAAGGCATCACAGGAACAGGGATGATGCCAGACTTTGAGCAGTTGCAAAAGCTCGTTGCTCAATTGCCGGCGGGCTATCAGCAGATATTTCGATTGTCCGTATTCGAGGGACTGTCACATCAGGAGATCGGCTGTCTGCTAGGCATTGCTCCTCACACCTCATCCTCACAACTATCCCACGCCAAACGGATGCTTGAGATACTGATCAAGCAGTCGTGGGTGTTGATCCTGTTACTCATAGCCTTCCCAACAGCTGTCTGGAAACTCTTACAGAAAGAAGTACCTGACGCTGTCGGGGATTTGAAACCAGCCAAAGACCATTCGCGCCAACAGAAGCCTCAGCCAGAACCTGTCATTGAGACTCTACACGATAAGCCCGTCTACGCTTCCGTCAGCAAGAGACCTTCACCCCGTCCTATTCGCTATCAGACAGAAGCCGTCATGCTGCCCGACTCTATACCTTTTATAATGAAGGAACATATTGATACCTTGACGGAAATAACACAAGTCCACCAAGAGGAGTCCCAGACAGATACACTCATCTTCCAACATCAACCGATTCAGCCCTCTGATGACGCGCCGCATTTCACAGCGAAGGCATCTCCCAAATCGCCTGCTTGGAATATCCAGCTGGCCTATTACGGTCAAACAGGGCAGAGCGACAAGTATATGGCTGCTGCCAACATCGATCAACAGAGCTTTGCTTCTGCTTCCAACTCCTTTATCCCTACAAACTATTCGTTCAGCAACTGGATTGATTACTCCTGGTCTCTGAACAATGCCTTCCCCACGGAAGAGGTCACTGCAGAAACACGTTCGCTGATGAATATTGCAGCACAGAACGCGATGATCAACCATGGTGAAATGGTAGCACAGCATACACACCAGTTGCCATTCAACCTCCAGCTAACCCTGAGCCGTCAACTCACCTCTCGGCTTTCCATCGAAACGGGTTTCAGCTATACGCAAATGAAATCAACAGTTACGACAGGAAGCACGACAGCCTACATTCAAGAACGTCAACGACTGCACTATCTAGGTATCCCGCTCCGACTCGGCTGGCAATGGTACAACAAGGCACACCTCAGCCTCTACTCCTCGACCGGTATCATGTTGGAACTCCCCATTCGGAGCACGCTCAACATCAAGCATGTCGCCAACGACATCGTTACCTTTGGCAAGGAAACCACGCTCGACGTTCCCTGCCAATGGTCCACATCCTTCGGTATCGGCATTCAATACGACGTCACGCCCCATCTTGGCATCTACATGGAGCCCAGCCTGCAATACTTCTTTCATAACGGTAGCGACCTGAAGAGTTATCGCACAGAACATCCCCTTAACATCACCCTGCCCCTCGGTATACGCTTCCATTGGTAATCACCGGAGTTGTACGGAGGTTTAAAAAGAATTCTCCAAACTTGCAAACATTTCGCAAAAATCTTGTAGATGTGGTGAAATGTTTGTACCTTTGCAGCCGAAATAGATCAACCATTATTCCTTATGCGACAGAAATTTGTATTCACCCTTATCGCCCTGCTTACCACCACCATGGTGTGGGCTGCCTCTGGAAACTATGGCACCAGGCTGGTGTTTGCTACTCCCAATAGTTCGGTCATCAATGTAGTGAGAAAACAGACTGGCCTTGCGCTGATAGACGCCAAGAAGCTGGTGGAGCAAGCACCATGCTATGTGTTACAGAATATCACGCTTGAAGAGGCACAGGCGCTGGCCAATGCGCTGAATGATGCTGGGGCGACGGCTCGGGTGGTAGATATGACGACGGGGAGGTACTTCAAACAGCCCTCGGAAGAGAAATCTTGCTACTTCGATGTCAACGGTGCCTACTTCGGCCCTGAAGAGGAGTATCTGAAGGGGGCCGGCAACTATCAGTATCAGGGTGCCTATTTCACGGGCGACTATCCCAGTCCGTTCAAGACCTATTTGGGCAAGACCGATGAGGAGATTCAGCAGAAGCTCGACCAGATGTGGAACCATTATTTCAAGGGTAATGACAACTCGAAGGTTTATTACGACAAGGGTACTGAAGCCTACATCAAGGACATCAACAACTGCGATGTCCGTTCCGAGGGGATGTCGTATGGCATGATGATCTGCGTGCAGACCAATCATAAGGAGGAGTTTGACAAGCTTTGGGCATGGGCCAAGAACCACATGTGGCACAAGGGTGGCGGCTGGGACGGCTATTTTGCGTGGCAACGTTCAGAAAACGGCTCTGGTGGTGACGACAACTGCGCCCCTGACGGCGAGATGTATTTCATGATGTCGCTGCTCCTTGCAGCTAACCGCTGGAATGACAGTTCCTACATGGAGGATGCGCAGTTAATCCTGGAAAAAATGTGGGAAAACCCGCAGCGCTCCCTTTTCAACCCCCAGCACTATGTCATCACGTTCCAGCCGCAGGGCAGCGAGAGGGATTTCTCTGACCCGTCGTATGACCTGCCGGCCTTCGTGGATCTGTTCTCTCGTTGGTCAACGACTAACAGGGATAAATGGACGACTGCAGCAAAAAATACCCGCACTCATCTGTATAATAGCTCGAACACCTCCTCGGGCTTGTTCCCTGATTATAGCAACTACGACGGAACGCCCCATAGTGTAAGCTATAACCTGAATTCTACAAAATATATGTACGACGCCATGCGCTGTGCCATGAACTTCGGTATGGACTATTACCTGTTTGGTGTGGATAACAAGCGTCAGACGGAGATGGCTAAGCGGCTTATCGACTTCTTTGAGAAGGACGAGTATACGCATGCCCGCTTTAACTGGGACGGATCGAATCCCAGCGAGAGCTACACCCTGGGCGAAAAGGGCTGCAATGCTGTGGCATGCTATGCCCTGATGGAAATGCCAAGCTACGACGAAAAAATCCAGAGAAACTTGCAGATGGCTTGGGATGCCAGCCTAATGACAGGTCAATATCGCTATTATGACGGCCTCGTACACTACCTGTCGATGCTCCATCTCTGCGGTGCTTTCAAGATATGGAAGAACATGAGCGAGGATATTGGCTGGAACTACGATGTCCACAAGGATAACAAGGTGAATGTTGCCGATGTTGTCG
>JAEETC010000146.1 GCA_016286585.1 Prevotella sp.
TACCGCAGCATACGAGACCGGCATGTATGAATTTATATATCTTGGTCATCATAATTATCAATTTTCAATTATCAATTATCAATTATTTATAGCTTCCGTTCTGCTTGAGGGTACCCTGAGCAGCATCGATGTTGTCCTGCGGGATAGGCAGATAGCGAACATCCTCGCTCCAGCCCTTGGTACGGTAGCCACCACTGTCGTTGGCAGGTGTCAGCACAGAGGCAGCACGGCCAGTACGGACGAGATCGAAGTAACGTTTACCCTCACCCATGAACTCATGACGACGCTCGTTGAGGATGATATCCTCGTCTACACCGTTAGCTGCAGCCAAACCAGCACGGGCACGAACCTCGTTCACATAGCCCGCAGCCTCGCTGGCGCTACCACCAGTCTTCAACAACAATTCGGCAGCATTGAGCAGCACCTCAGAATAACGATACACACGGAGGTTATTATTGAAGCCGAGGTCGGCATCAGCCTTCTGGTCCTTGTTGTTACCCTTGCGGCACATATACTTATAGAGGCAGTAACCAGTGTTCATCCAACCCGGATCATCACTTGTGCCGTGAGCATTGAGGTCGAAGGCAGAGAACTCCTTACGGATATCACCCTCCTCAAAGCTGGCCACAGAGTGCAGGGGAATGGCACTGAAGCCCCAACCTGCATCGACATCCTCGTAAGGATCGCCTGCATTGGCCTTGAACGAACGAGGACCATGGAGACGTGGGAACACACAACCACCAGCAGCCAACTGGTTACCCCAGCCACGCACGGAATTGTCGTCGAAGTAGTTGATCTCCCAGATAGACTCAGCATTCCACTCGCCACTCTCATCCCAGATATCCTTGTAGTTGGGCGTCAGCTGGTAGCGGCCACTGCCGATCAGTTCCTTCATATAGCCGAGTGCCTTGCCATAACGGCTGCTGTCGTTCTGTATCATCACCATCTCGGCATAGATCATATAGGCCAACGGCAGAGTCACGTGTCCCTTCTGGTCTGCGGGATAGTCGTTCTTCAGATTTCCTGTGGCGATGACGGCCTCTAATTCCTCCATCACCTTGGTATACACCTGATCGGCAGTAAACTGCTCAGAGATATAGGGAGCCTGCAGATTCTCGAAGTAGCAGGGAATATTACCATAGAACTTCCAGAGCTGGAGGTAGTAGAACACACGGAGCAGACGGGCCTGAGCCTCATAGTCGGCACGCTCAGCGGCAGAGATGTTTCCAGCCTTCTCCACCCAGTCACAGTATGTCAGCACGTCGTTAGAGCGCTTCACACCAGAGTAGCTGTCACTCCAGACACCTGTCAGACAGACCACGGGCGTACAAGAGTAGTTGAACATCAACTGCAGCATCGGCTGGTCTGTGTTACTACTGCCGTTGGGGTACATGTCGTCGCTCATGAACTCTGAGATGAAGTTCAGGGCATTGTACTGGTAAGTTGAACCGTAGTCATACCAGTGCAGTGGTGCGTATGCTGCCACCAGAGCCTCGTCGAGCGATGTCTTGGTGGTATAGTATTCCTCAATGAAGGTGTCGGTAGGACTGGTCACCTCAAGGAAACTGTCCTTACAGCCGGTCATTAAAGGTAAAAGGGTAAAAAGGTAAAAAGGTAAAACCTTCACCATAAGTCCTTTGGCCTTATTTAATATATTCGTTTTCATAACTCTTTCTTTTTATAATTTCTTACTTTTTTACATTTTTACCTTTAGAACGTCAGGTTACATCCTACACGGAGGGTACGAGGCTGGGGATAAACACCGAAATCAACACCGTTAGACTTGTCTGATCCAGAAGAGATCTCAGGATCGAAGCCCCAGTACTTGGTGAACGTCAGCAGGTTCTCTGCTGCCACATAGAGGCGCAGCCGGCTGATGAAAGCCTTCTTCGTCAGATACTCAGGGATGGTGTAGCCCAGCTCGATGTTCTTCAGACGCAGATAGCTACCGTCGTGAACATAGAGGTCGGAAGCCTGCCAGTTGGTGGCATCACCCTGAATATATATAGGATACTTGTCAGAGGTGCCTTCACCCGTCCAGCGTCCGAGGAACCAGCTGGGAAGGTTGATGGCGGGCAGGTCGAGACGACGGGTGGCATCGAAGATGTCATTACCATATGTGCCCTGCCAGAACATCATGAAGTCGAAGCCTTTCCAAGCTGCATTGAAGGTGAAGCCAAAGGTCCAGTCGGGGGTACCCTTACCGATCTTTGTACGGTCTGAATCGTCGATCTTACCATCGTCGTTGACATCGACGAAGCGTACATAACCAGGACGTGCATCAGGCTGAATCAGCTGACCATCCTTGGTGTAGGCGTTCACCTCTTCCCAGTTCTGGAAGATACCAGCGGTCTTGTAGCCCCAGAAGTAGGTAAAGGGCTCTCCTGCCTCAGCACGTGAGATGTTTCCGAGGTTAGAGACATTATCATAGGTCTCGAAACCTGCCGCATTGCCAAGGCGTATCAGCTCATTCTTCAGATAAGAGGCGTTGGCCTTGATCTGGAACTTAGCGTCAGAGACATTGAACTTATAGCCAAGCTCAAACTCAATACCGCTATTCTCCATGTCGCCCACGTTACCGATAGGCTTCGACTCACCGACGTACGAGGGGATATTCATATCCTTCAGCATACCATTGGTCTTCTTCTTGAACCAGTCGAAGGTAAATGTGATCTTGTTGTTCAGGAAACCGAAGTCCACACCGAAGTCGTACTGCTCAGACTCCTCCCATTTCAGATCGGGGTTGGAAAGTCCGTTAGCCTTCGAGCTGATCTGTTCCTTCTCACCGCCAGCCATACCAAAGCCGTAGTTGTTGCCACCCTGTGTCAGCACAGTATAGCGGAAGTCGCCGATGTTGTCGTTACCGTTCTTACCCCAGCTGAAGCGCACCTTCAGGTTGTTCAGCCAGTCGTTGGTCTGCTTCATGAACTTCTCGTTCATCACGTTCCAACCCAGAGAGAAAGAGGGGAACACACCATATTTATTGTTCGTACCGAAACGGCTGCTGCCGTCACGGCGTACTGTAGCCTGCACCATATAACGCTCATCGTAGTTGTAGCTCAGACGGGCGAAGAGTGAACTCATGGTGTGCTTCACTCCAGGGCCGCCCCATCCGTCACGGTCGCCGTCAGCAGCCAGTCCTGTGGCAGCATTAATCCAAGGCTTGTCGTAGTCCTTCAGGTTATTACGCGATGCGCCGAGCGTCCAGCCCGAGTTCTCGAAGGCACTCTGACCAAGCACCACGTTGATGGTGTGGCGATCGAAGATCTTGTCATACATCAGCACGTTTTCCAGCTGCCACACTGTACCGCGGTCACTCTCCATCGAGGCCGAAGAGTAGTTGCGGTGTTTGGTCGGAGAGATCCAGTACGGGGTAGCATGGTTCTGGTTGCCCCAGAACGACATGTCGGTGCTATAGCTGACGCGATACTTCAATCCGTCCCAGATGCCCAGCGTAGCCGAGAAGTTGCTCACAAACTTATGGCTCCAGTTGTCGGCCACTGGCAGCTGGAAGGATGCCAGCGGGTTAGCCATCTCGTTAAAGCCTGCACCGGGGATATTCAGCAGTTGTCCGTTCTCGCCATACATGGGTACATACTCTTCGGGATAGGTCGAAGAATAGTAGTCAATCTGATCCTGAGCATCCTGCCCGGTTACATAAGGTGCGATCACCGGCGGCAGTGCGAGGGCAGAACCAATCTCATTACCCCACTGCGAGTTGGGATCCACACCAGCGCTCTTCACACGGGCATAAGAGAGGTTCACCTGTACATCGAGTTTATTGAGCCAGTTGCGCTCTTTCTCCACGTCGAACACGTTGAAGTTGAAGTTGCCACGCAGAGTCAGACGGTTATAATTAGAGTGACCGTAGTTACCACCCACGATACCCTCCTGGTCGTAGTAGCCCAGCGAGAAGTAGTAGTTCACCTTCTCTGTAGCGCCACTGAGCGTCAGCTCGTGATTCTGCACGGGGGCATTGTCGTTGAAGAGCAGCTCCTGCCAGTCGGTATTCGTGGTCACATTGTAAGGATCGGCATAACGCGGAGCCTGTCCTGCGTTCACCAGACCCTCGTTCTGCATCACCATATAACCTGTGGCGTCGAGCACATCACGATGTTTCCAGGCCGTCTGCCAACCCTGTGAGAAGTTGTAGTTGACAGTCACCTTGCCCAGCTTACCTTTCTTGGTGGTCACGAGGATCACACCGTTGGCAGCACGGGCTCCGTAGATAGCACCCGAGGCAGCATCCTTCAGCACCTCGATACTCTCGATATCGCTGGGGTTGATGTAGTCAAGACCACCCTCGATAGGCATACCGTCGACGATATACAACGGATTGCTGTCGTTCACCGAACCGATACCACGTACACGGATACGCGAGGCGGCTCCAGGCTGTCCTGAATTGGAGGTGACGTTCACACCGGCTGCCAAGCCCTTCAGGGCATTGTCCATTCGCACGGGGGCCGTACCGTTGAGGTCATCGCTCGAGACCTTGGCGATGGCGGCTGTCACCACACTCTTCTTCTGCACACCGTAACCGATCACCACCACGTCCTGCAGTGTCTGGGCGTCTTCTTTCAGCGTCACGCGCATGCCGTTCTTGGCAATCACCTCCTGCGAGGTATAGCCAATAAAAGAAATAATAATAGGTGTTCCCTCGCTGACCTTGACGTTGAAGTTACCTTCGAAGTCAGTAATCGTTCCGTTCTGAGGGTTACCCTTCTCGACGACGGAAGCTCCGATGACGGGCTCCCCGAGATCGTCTGTCACAGTTCCCAAGATTCCTTGGGCGTTCGATGCCATCGACACCATCAGTGCCAACAGCAACCATAGATACCTGCTTTTTTTCATACTTTGTTAGTTAATTGTTAATATAATAAGTTTAAAACTTGTCGCAGTTTCATTCGACGATGCAAAATTATGAAAAAAAAGAATACATCTCCAGACGGTGGACGAAAAAAGTGGATGATTTCAGCCCATCAAAATGGCTATCATATTAATAATCAGATATTTGCGTTTTTAGCCTTCTTCAAAAAGAGTGGATGAAATATAGAGGTGTTTTCTTTACACTTTTGACATAAAAATAGCTTTTTTCGACATAAAAATAGTTTTTTTTTGACATAAGAGCATAAATAACATAAGTGCTGCGCACTGCAAAAGATTAAATATGTCCTTTTGTTCTTATGTCTAAAAAGTCTATATATGTCTATAGTTCTTTAACCTTGTTTTCAAACTGTTCGCGGTTGCCTAAAGCCCCGTTTTTGATGCGGGCACGATAATTATATATGGTGTTCACAGAATAATGCAGGAACTCGGCAATCTTCGACGAGTCCTCAAAGCCCAGACGTATCAGGGCGAAGATACGGATGTCTGTCGTCAACCGGTTCTCCTCCTTCGGATGTATCCGCATCTCTGGCTGCAACAGGGCGTTGAACCCGTCCACGAAATTCGGGAAGAGGTGCAGGAACACGGTGTCGAAGTTCTCATAGAGTTCCTCCAGCTCCTTTTCTTTCAACTCCGTCGACTTTGAGATCTGGAACAGCTCGTCGAGTTCCTTGTTCTTCATCTTCCTGTTCACCATCTTACGGTAGTTGTCGAGCTTGTCGATATATTGTGCACAGAGGCTCATGAAGCGTCCGATGTACTCTTCTTTCACGCGGTTGCTTTCGGAGAGTTGAAAGTTGAGAGTTGAGAGTTGAGCGTTGAGCGTGGCGAGTTCGTCTTTTTGAGTTGAGAGTTGAGAGTTGACAGTTGACAGTTGGCTGTTAGCCTCAGAGAGGGCATTCCGGGCATTGGCCAGCTGCTGATTGCGGCGATGGACGAATAAGAGGGCACCAAGCAATAATAAGGCGAGGGCACTGACAGCGACCATCGACAGGGTCAGCACCCTGGTGTTACGCTCCGCCGCTTTCTGATAGTTTTTCTCGATGACATTCAGAATGGGGGTGATCTGCCAGGAGCGCATGCGGGTGTTGAAACGGTTGTTGCAGTCCCAAGTGAAGCGGATGTAACGGTAGGAACGGTCCAGATCGCCCTGGTCGTTGAGGAACTCTGCCAACGCGAGCAGTGCCGCCTGATCCATGACGGCATGGCGCACATCGCTGAGGGCCGACTGTGCCACCCAGTAGGTCCCGTCGGGCGACTCGCTGCTCAGATAGCGATAGTAACAGGCGATGGCGTAGTCGCGACTGTCAGGACTGACCTGCCTCACCCATTGGTCGCTGATCTTACGCGCCTGCTCTTTATCACCACGGCCGTTCAGTTCCTGAATCCTGTACATCAGATAGTCGGGATGCTGATGGTCGGTCAGGGCAAAGAGGGAGTCCCGGTAAGTGGTCTGCAACTTGAAATACTGCTCCTTCATCGAGGGGATGATAGAGTAATAGCCCAACTCACCATAGACGTGCATCTGCGACTGATAGTAGTTACGTAGCCCGATGCTGTCGAGCGTATGCTTGTCGATGCTCTTGAGGAAAGCCAGCGCCTCGTTGTAATAGCCCACGGTTGAGCACTGGAAGGCCTTCAGGGCCCGGCAGTTGGCGGCCTCGGCGGTCTTGCCTTGTCGTGTGGCCTGCATCTCGGCCTCATTGAGATAATAGAGGGCTGAGTCGTTCATAAACGACTTGTATTGCTCGTACAGACGGATTGCCAACTGGTATTTCTCTTCAGGCTGGCGGGCATGGTGGTATTGCTGGCGTGTATCCTCTATCTGCTGCTCGTAACGGCCGACTGTCTGCGGCGATTCCTCGATGGCCTTGTCGATCTGCCGGCAAATCGATTCCACATCCGTGGCCTGGGCAGAGAGGGTCAGCGGAAGACACCAGAGGGATATGCAGAGTAGTAGTCGTATCATCATTCTGTCGTTTGGGGGTTATAACGGTGCAAAGATACAAAAATTATTTCAATATTCAATGCTCAATGATCTTTTTTTAGGTGATTTTTCATTCTTGCCTTGAAACAATGAAACAAAGAAACAAAGAAACAAAGGGTTAGGGATCCCGTCCCTAACCCTTTTACTAATGATTACATCAATGCCCACGGCAGATCAAGGATTCTGCGGAGGCGTCTGATAGTCCACAGGCATGAGAGTAAACTGCACCACCTTCTTCTGAGAGGTGGGGTCGGTGAACTCCTCGCGCTTGTACCATCCCATCGCCTCGAAGGTCACGAGTTCCTTCAGCGCACGGGAGGTCAGCTTTTCACCCTTGGAATTCTCAGGCTTGAAGTTGATGGTCACACCGTTGATGGCAGCGTTCGGACCCTTCGAGAGGGCGTTCGCCAGGTTAGCCTGGCCCTGCTTGCCACAGTCCACGTTCGGGGTGAACGTACCCAGGCCGTCCCACTTCACGGGCTGGCCCTGTCGCCACAGCTCGACCATCACCTCCGTCAGCTTCTCGATCACACCCTTCACGATGTCGGCGGAGTAAACCGACTGCGACATGGCGACGCGCGAGATGAGACCCTTCAGGTTCAGCGTCTTCGGCCAAACGGGCACCCAGAAATATTTGCCGTAAGCAGTAGAGTCGTCATTGACGTTCTGCTTCAGCGCAACCGGAAAATTAATCACATTCTGTGCCATAATTCTTAACCTTTCTTCTTGTTTGACATTCCGTTAGGTTTATTCTAATCCAAAGGCCCTAGGAATTGCCCATACACGAGATACAGAAAACTCACGCTTACGCGCAAGCATTCAACGTATCTATTCTTCGTGTATAAGTCGAGCATCGTTAGAATACTCTTATCCTTGAATTTCCTAGGTTCTTGGATTTCGAAGAGATAGCGAACGCTAATTCATAACCAAAATGTCTTGCTCTCCATACGGATTGCATCTGCAAAAATACAAAAAGATTTCGATAATAAGTTGTTTTTTTCCTGTTTTTCTATGAAAAAAGGCTCAAAAAGGAGCTTGTTTAGAGAAAAACTAATAAAAAATAAGCGTTTTTCTTGGAACTTTCAGAAAATATGCCTTTCTTTGCAACCTCACAAATATTGAAAACGGTTATGAAGAAATTATTGACTTTAGTCGTGCTCCTGTCGGCCATGACGCTGACAGCACGGGCGCAGGGTGTCCATTTTGGTGTCAAGGGTGGTATTGATGTCACTGACATGAGTTTCAGCGAGAAGGTGTTCAATACATCAAACAGGCTTGGCTGGTTCATCGGCCCTTCATTGCAGATAGAATTCCCCA
>JAEETC010000147.1 GCA_016286585.1 Prevotella sp.
CCTTTGCCCCACATATATTGAGTAAGGTCGTAGGCGAACTGTGTGGAATTTGGCTCAGGCGGTGCTGGCAGCCAATTGACGGCATTGGGCAGTTCGTCAATATCAAAATACATTGCCTCTTCGTCAAGAGCGATATCCGTCTGAGCTTGAGTGCTTAAAGTTGTCATTGTGGCGGCTACGGCCAGTAATAAAATTCTTTTCATACCTGTTTAGTTTAGATTTTTTGCAAAAGTAGTCTTTTTTTTCCAAAAACACATTGTTTTAGCAACATTTAACGCAATCAGGGAGACCGTTATCGGAGAGTTTACACCCCAGGGGCTTCTGGGCGACCTGAACAGCGACGGTAAGGTAGATGCCGCCGACCACGTGAAGCTCACAAACATCATCCTAAAGGGTAAATAAGGGCGCTATCGTGACGGCTGCGTAAGCACCTTGAGGACACCGTAAAGTAGGTTCCACAAGGTGCTTGTGTTTTGGAAGGATCAGTCGAGGTGGAAGACCTCCTGGATGGGGACTGTGACGGGCGAGTTGTCAGGATTCACCTCCATGATGTCGGCCATCATGTCCCACCATTTCTGGGTGATGGGGTCGACGTTGTCGGTGTCCTGCGAGTTACCCTCGCCTGAGCACTCCTGATAGCCGAACAGGATATTGGTATCCTTGTCCCAATAGATGCTGTAGTTACTCACTCCGCCATCCTTGATCATCTTCACCAGCTCTGGCCAGATGGCAGCATGACGCTTCTCGTACTCTTTCTCACAACCTGGTTTCAGGTACATTTTGAATGCAAATCTCTTCATAATCTAAAATTTATAAATTGTCAACTATCAACTGTCAACTAATTCCCGTCTGGTTTCGTGAGGTTGCTGCCCGTCGACATGTGCCACACGAAGGCAGAGGGATCATCTGGATGAGCAGGGTCGAAGTCCTGCCAGTCGTCACGCAGATAACCCGCCAGAGGGCAGTCGATCTGCTTGAGTCCCATGACCACCATCTTGGCTATCTCCCAGGCACCAAAGGGATTGAAGTGGGTGTTGTCGGCCAGCGGCTTTTCCTGCCCAGGGAAGGTGTTGGCAGGATAATGCACCAGCGAACGCTTCGACCCCTCCTCACCAAGCGCCTCATAGAAGGCTGTCGACATGCGGGTGAGGTCGATGACAGGCACATTCTCCCTCCTGGCCACGGTCTTCATGGCCTCAGGATAGTCGCCGTGGGTGTTCTGGATGGTCTTGTGGTCGTCATTGAAGAAGCGACGGGCTGTGGGCGTGCAGAAGATGATGTGGCCTCCCGCTTCGCGCACACGGTCGACGAATATCTTCAGATTGCGCGAGTAGGAATACCAGGCGCCGTCGCCGGCCTTCTTCTCCTTCTCATCGTTGTGGCCGAACTCCACGATGACATAGTCGCCGGCCTTCAGCTGGGAGAGGATCTTGTCGAGTCGCAGCTGGGCAAGGAAGGATGTGCACGACAGACCGCTCTCTGCGAAGTTGGCGACAGCCACCTGTGGCGTGAACCAACGGGTGATCATCTGTCCCCACGAGGCCCATGGCTCGTCCTCCTGGTCGACCACGGTAGAGTTGCCGCAGAGGAAGACTGTAATGGGCTTCGATGCCTCGAGGGCACGCTCAGCAGGCTCGATCCTGACGCGTTGAACAGCAGGAGCAGGACCGCAGAACGAGAGGCTGAGCGAGTCGTCCCAGTTCTTATACCCCACCTCGCGCGGCTTCAGCTTCACCCGCACATCGCCTTTGATGACGGGGTTATGCTTGTTGACGACGAAGGAGACAGTCTCGAACTTCCCCTTCTTGGTCGACACCATATCTATATAATGGCGCCTCGACTCAGCACGGACGACCGTCTGGCTGGCCTTTTTCTTGTGCCCCAGCGTGACCGTCACCAGATAATTGCCGTCTGGCACAGCAACAGAGAAGAGGAACGGACGATCCGAGGCGCGGTTCAGCACCGTATCGATCACTTGCGCATCGCAGAATGACAGATGGCAGACGGCAAACAACAAAGCTATCAGGTATCTTTTCATCATTGTTAGTTTGAGTTATTATCATTAGTGGGTGCAAAGTTAGGCATAAACGACGTGAAATCACCCTAATTTTTGATATTCCACCTTTAATCTTTGACAATCGCGGGCAAGGGGCTTGGATGATCAAGACTTTTTGCGTAAATTTGCAAGCAAAACGAACCAACTAAAACAAGGACATTATGAAGAAGATTATGACTGGCGCTCTGACATTGCTTTTCATTTTTCACTCATCACTACTCACTACTACGGCCCAGCCCAAATATGATTTCAAGAAGCTGCACCGTGAGACGCTCGACCGTGGTGTCGTGGCCATCCGCAACGGAGGGAAGGTGGTCGTCAGCTGGCGCACACTCTCCTCTGACAAGGTGGGCGAGGCTTTCGACGTCTATCGCGACGGTCAGAAACTGAACGATCAGCCGCTGACCAAGGGCGGCACATGCTTCACCGACGAGCATCCGCTGACCACAGATGCCTTCTACGAGGTGCGTGGAGGCGGGCACAACGGGTCCTACACGCTGAAGCATACAGACCCAGACGGCTATGTCGCTGTAAAGCTCCAGAAACCTGCCGACAGCACGACACCCGACGGACAGACCTACACCTACTCTGCCAACGACGCCTCAGTAGCTGATGTCGACGGCGACGGACAATATGAGATCATCCTGAAGTGGGACCCCTCCAACGCCCACGACAATGCCCACGACGGTTTCACAGGCCCCACCATCTTCGACTGCTACAAGATCGCAGACAGCAAGCTGCTCTGGCGTATCGACATGGGCATCAACATCCGCTCTGGGGCTCACTACGTGCCATTCATCGTCTACGACCTCGATGGCGACGGACGGGCAGAGTTCATCGTACGCACGGCCGACGGTACACGCGACAGCAAGGGCCGCTACGTGGGCGACAGTACTGCAGACTACCGCCATCGGGCACCAGAGAACGCCGAGCTGCCTACTCCTGAGCGAGAATGGGCGAAATACAACAAGCCTGAGCGCCCCAAGACAGGCCGCATCCTCACTGGCCCTGAATACGTCACCGTGTTCAACGGACTCACGGGAGAGATCATGGACTCCAAACCCTATATCCCTGAGCGTGGCAACCTGGAGGACTGGGGCGACAACTATGCCAACCGCTCTGACCGTATGCTGGCTGCCGTGGGCTATCTCGACGGCGTGCACGCTTCGGCCATCTTCTGCCGCGGCTACTATACACGCACCGTCATCGCTGCCTGGGACTGGGACGGACGCGAGCTGAAACAGCACTGGGTGTTCGACACCAACCAGGAGGGCACTGGCAAGGACGGCAAGCCTCAGAGCAGCTATGCCGGACAAGGCAACCACAACCTGCGCGTGGCCGATGTCGATGGCGACGGCTGCGACGAGATCACCTACGGCTCGATGTGTGTCGATCACGACGGACAAGGACTTTACAACACAGGCATGGGCCACGGCGACGCCATCCACCTCATGGCCTTCGACCCCAGGAGCACGGAGCTGCAGGTATGGGACTGTCATGAGAACCGTCGCGACGGCTCAGACTTCCGTAACGCGAGGACGGGCGAGGTGATCTTCCAGGTACCGTCGAAGAGTGACGTGGGCCGCGCTATGGCTGCCGACATCGACCCCACCAATCTTGGCGTAGAGATGTGGAGCTCTGACAGTCATGGCATCCGCACCATCAAGGGCGAGATCATGGGGAAAGCCCAGGATCCTGACGACCCGCAGCACCAGCAGCACCTGAAGATGGGCGGTCGCTGGCTTTCCATCAACTTCGGCATCTGGTGGGACGGCGACCTGCTGCGCGAACTGCTCGACCACGAGACGGTCTCGAAATACGACTGGCAGCAGAAGGCGGTTGTCGATATCGCCAAGTTCGAGGGTGTAAGGTTCAACAACGGCTCGAAGTCGAACCCCTGTCTTGCCGCCGACATCCTTGGCGACTGGCGCGAGGAGGTCGTCGCCCGCACACCCGACAGCAGCGAGCTCCGCATCTTCGTATCGACGATCCCCACCGACTATCGCATCAACTGCCTCATGGAGGACATCCCCTATCGCCTCTCCACCGCTGCCCAGAATGTGGGCTACAACCAGCCCTCAGAGCCTGGCTTCTACCTCGGGCCCGACGAGACGGTCAGCCCATTCCTGAAATAGACAAGATTGGGAGTGGAACTTACAGGTCGCGGGTTGTCATCAGCCGGTATTCCACGGGCGACATGCCAAGAACGTCCTGAAAGCGGCGCTGCATGGTGCGAACATTGGCAAACCCGGCCTCTTCGGCTATGACAGCAATATTATACTCAGGATGTTCGCGCAACATGCGCATACAAGCAAACAGGCGCAGATTGTCGATATAGGCTTCGGGGGTGCGGTAGATGGTCTGCTTGCGGAACAGTTGGTTGAGCCGTTCCCTGGAGACTCCCATCTTCTCGGCCAGGGCGGCGGCGTCGAAATCTGGCTGAAAGTAAGAGCGTTCTGACTCGATGCGCAATTCAAGCAGAGCCATGAGCTGACCATCGTCAAGCAGGTCGGCATTGCGCTGACGCTCATAGTTAACCCTGAAGATCTCCCGGGCCACTTCCACCCGGCGGCGCAGTTCCGAACTTTCCTCCAACTGTTCCGCCATATCGAGGTTACGACTGACGAGACGAATGATTTCGTCCTTCAGCATTTCCACCTCCTGACAAAGAGCAGCATTCTGCTCCTTCAGTTGCTTGATTTCTTGGGCATAGTCTACCGACGCCTGCCCATTGTCTCCTTTAGACATCTTACTTCCCATATTGTTGGTTTTTTGGAAATGAATGGTAAATTCGGTACAAAAATACACAAAAAACATCAAATGGCCAAAAAACTACCATAAATACTTGCGTTTTTGGAATAATAAGTGTAATTTTGTCGCCGATTAAAAAGAAGACAGAATGCTGAAGACTACTTTACGTGAGGAAGAGAATACGCTTATCATGACCTTTGAAGGCAAGCTCGATACGCCTGTCTTGTCTCAGGTGGAGCAGGATATGAAGGTGCTTTTCGACAGCGAGGACCATGATATTATACTCGACTTGACTCAATTGAGATATATAGCCAGCTGCGGACTGAGGCTTTTCCTGACACTGCTGAAGAAGGCCCGCGCCGAGGGTCGTTCCTTAACCGTCACGGGTCTCAGCCCATACATACAGAACGTATTCGACGAGACGGGCTTCACCAGGCTGTTCAGTATTGTCAATAAGTAGGATTGTCACTACATCTCTTCTTCTGAGCCGAATCGCATCGAACGACCGGAATTTTCTCCATGAATGCCATTATTCTGATGCTCATCCTGAGCATGTTCAGTCTGCCACTTTTTGTGCGCCTCCTCTATCTCTTGTAGCTTTTCTGCACGCAACTTTTCGCGCTGTTCGCTCTTCTCATCATTAAGCTTTTCTACAGCCTTGTTGATGCCGTCGATTTCCTCTTCGGGTTCTCCGATGATGTGCATAGCAATCAGTCCTTTAGCCTCTGAAACAGATTTTTCCATCAGCGTCTTGCTCTGTTGATAGAAGGTATCAACGGCCTGCTTAAGGAAATCATAACGTTCATCATCGACCTCCGGCATGGTAAGCAGGATATAGGGCACGTCGCGGCCTATGGGATTACCCTCCGCATCATGGGCATCAATATGCAGCGACTCCACATCTTGCTTGAAATCTGGATGCGACATGAGAATGCTCCTGCCGACAGCTTCCAGGTCTTCGTCGATGTGGGGCACAATGATGAAGCGATATTCATCCTTTTTAGCTGTCACCGCCACCTCCTCCAGCTTCTTGCTCGCACCATCCACGTTGACAGTTACTGGCAACAGCGAGGCTTCCTCTGCCTTGACACAGAGATTCAAAAACTTGAAGTTCAGCATAGCCACATAGCCAGTAAGCTTCTCTTCCAATTGATTATAATCGTGTAATACAGAACGTTTCATATTATATCACTTTAGACTTTTTACTTCTCTCATTGATCACTTCTCACTCCTTCGGAGCATCCTCGCTCTTAAGCTTGGCACTCAGGCTGCCACCGCCTCCGGCACCAGGCACGGCAATACCGTCGCTGATGTTCGACGACTTGAACGACGACTTCGCCTCCACATTGTCGATCGTGGCCTTCGGAGCCTTGAGGTCGCCCTTGATGTCGGTCTTGGCATTGATGGTGGTGTCGCCATAGACCTGCGTTTTGCTGCCGCCGACGGAGGCATTGCCGCCACTGAGCTGTACCACAGCCTTGCCGTCGCCCTGCTGGGCTTCGAAGGTCTTGTCGGCAAAGAGTCCCACCTCTTCTGAGACAGCCTGCAGTTTCTTGCTCTTGATATCCTTCGACTTCGAACCTACATACATCTTCTCTGACACGAGTGTCATCGTGCTGCCTGCAGCGAGCTTGTCGTCGGTCAGTTTCTCCTTGTCGACATCCATCGACTTCACGCTGACGGCCTTTGCATTGAGGCTGATGCTACCGGTAGCCTTGCCCTCGGTATCAGCGGCGAGCACAGAGGTCTTCTCGGCACGTATGCTCACACAGCCGTCCTTGGTCAGGGTCTTGGGTTTCAGCTTGCCGTCGGCCACCTCATAGTCGAGGCTCTCCATCGTGATGTTCTTCGACTTCACGATCACGTCGCCCTCAGCCTTGAATTCGCCCTTTGTCAGTTTGCCGTCATCATCCTTCTCCAGTCCCGTCGGTCCTGCGGTGCTCACCTCCACGGTCTTGGCCGTGATACTCACCTTTCCGTCGGCAGTGAGCTGCTTGGGATAGAGCACACCCTCCTTGGCCTCGTAGTCGACTGACTCGAAGCTGATATCCTTCGAATAGACTGAGACGCAGCCTGTGGCCTTCTGTTCCTTACCCTCATTCTCAGGACTAAGGGTACTCATGGATATACTCTCTGTCGTGACGGAGAAGGCACTGCCTTCGGTGAGTTTGCCCTCGTCGTCAATCATTGAGATGCCGAATCCCGGTGTGCGTACAATGATACCAGCCTCCGGGTTGGTGTGCATGTTACCGTCGCCATCGGCAGTGGCAACGTTAATTCTTTCTGCCACAATCCCGAGCGAGGCACCAGTGGTTTTCTTCTTGAAGTCGTCACCCGTCTTGATAGAACCCTTCTCGGTCTCCAGAGCCTTCTTTTGTCTGTTAGCCTCAGCCAGCATCGAGATAGTGTGTATATACTCTACCGTAGATCGGTAGAGCGCAGGCAGCGAAGTCTGCAGACGCTCGTGTACTTCGCTCAAGTCAAGCATGTTCACACGACCGAGCATAGCATCTTCTTTATTCAATTCATCCTCCTTGTCAAGCAGGCTTTTCATCGTGCCGAACCATCCCTCCACATTCTTCTTCTGATTGGCCATGATTGTCTTCAGGTCAGAGATCTTCTTGCCAAGGTCTTTCACAGAACTCTCAATAATCTCCTTGCGCTTTTCGCTGCTAACAGAAGTTTCAATCTGCATGTCAGTGTCGGCATGGATTCGTATACCACCCCTGACGGTAGAAGTCGGTGCCAATGAGAAGGCATCGGTAGCATCGTTGCTCTGTATCGTGATGGTACATGCTTGAGAGACCACCTCTGAGCTATCGCATACCACGTTCTCCGTGCCGTCTGTACCGGGATTGACGGCCACCTGGCGGATGCTGGGCGCACGGCTCACGATACTTCCACTATCTCCCACGCCGTCGAGAGCCACATTTTGGCCTTTTATAATCACCCGTCCCACACCGCCGAGCAGGTCACCGCTCTGATCTACGTTACCGATAATGATTTCCGGTGCCGAGATGATGATGCGCTGCGGGTCACGGTAGTATTTAATGCCTTCAACCTCCTTGAAGATGTCAGTCTTCATCTGCTGGATGGCGGCCTTCTGCTTGTGTATCTCCTCAAGATCCTTCTCCACGCTTTTCTGGAAGTCATCGAGTACTTTTTTCCAGTCGTCAAATATATAATCTGCCATAATCGTTCTATTTTATGCGTTTTGTTCTACACCTTCATTTGGCACTCCTTCAACTACGGGATGCTCCTCCTCAACTACAGGATTCTGCAGATTTTGATCCTGACCAACTGGTGCTCCCGCTTCATTTTCATCCTGATTATCTCCCACTCCAACTTGTAACAAGGCATCTTTCA
>JAEETC010000148.1 GCA_016286585.1 Prevotella sp.
ATCTTGAGAACCGTGACGGCAATGCGAACGTGCGCTTCATGCAGGCAGAGACTCACCGGCGTTTCTTCGAGATGATGAGGTCGTTCGGCATTCATGTCAGGAGCTTCCGTGCCGACTGCGGCTCCTATAGCGAGGACATTGTGAAGATGGTCATGGAGCATACTGACAAGTTCTACATCCGTGCCGAGCGGTATGAGGTCTGTATGAGAAGGTGAAGCGGCTGACAGGCTGGACTACGGTGGAGATAGGATTCCAGCAGTGCGACGTGCAGTCGTTCCCCTTCGAGAGTTTCGAGGACGTGAAGCATTGCCGCCTCGTCGTGCAACGGCAGCGCAAGCAGAAGGGAGAGCAACTAGACCTCTTCGACGGCGAGTACACATACCGCTGTATATTGACCAACGACTGGGACATGACCGATGAGGAGATCATACAACACTACAACAAGCGAGGAACTGCCGAGCAGGTCTTCGACCGCCAGAACAACGACTTCGGATGGGCGCATCTGCCAAAGTCGTTCATGAACCAGAACACAGTATTCCTGCTTATTACCGCCATGGCTGCAAACTTCTACCGATACATCGTGGCTTTGCCCTCATGGCTGTCCTCTTTGGAATCAAGGCCACAGACAGAGTCAAGAGTTTCCTGTTCAGATTCATCGATGTGCCTGCCAAGTGGATTAAAACGGCAAGACAATACAAACTCAACATCTACTCAGAAAAGCCATACGACTTGATTTGGGAGCATGGATAGATTAACAATCTTCGTGGCTGCTTAGGTCAAAGCCTCTCGACCTTACGGGGTAAGGGGAAGGTGTCTGCATACTTCTCACGATAATTGTCAGCCTTGTTCCGTTCTTTGTGCATAGTCATTTCTCCTAAAAGTTGTTCTTTTCTGTGAAAAGCGAATAAATTCGAGTTGCAAAATTAGTTAATTCTGATAAAAAACGGAGAATAATGCGTAACTTTGTGCCATCTTTTGAGAAATATTAGGAATTAATCATTCCAGATGAACAATAAACAGACCATATTGGCGATTACAGGTTCTGACGGCACGGGCGGTTCGGGCATACAGGCAGACATCCGCTGTATCTGTGAATTGGGGGGCACGGTTACCTCAGTTGTCACATCGATAACCGTACAGAATACGCTGGGTATCCAGGAGTTCTACGACCTGCCTGCTGCCATCGTCCGCAAACAGATAGAAGCCATCTTCAACGATCTGCAGCCACAGATAGTGAAGATTGGTCTCATCAGGCGGATTGATGTGGTAGCAACGATAGCAGAGATGATGCAGAAGTATCACCCACGGTACATTATTTATGCGCCCGTACAGACATCCACCCATGGCGACCAACTAGTGGAACCTCAGGTGTTCAGTGCCATCAAAGAGCAGATCATACCGCTGTGCACCATTGTGCTGGAGCCTTCCGACCTGCCGTCGGCCATTCGTCTGCACGGCCAAGCCAACCAGTTGTCGGCAGCACTGGCTTATTATCTCAGTTGTGGCGAAAACACCAACGAAGCCATGCTCCATGCGCGCACTTATCTGAGCCAGTTCCCAAAAGGCTATACTGAGGACAGCAGCCGCAGCGGCGAGCTCTATAATCTGTTTCTCGATGCTGTCGATCGTTTTCATCACCTTTACAGCGACGTTGCTTTCTATGCCGAGCAGTTGGGTGTCAGCGCCCGTTATCTGGGACAGGTAACACGGCATGTCGCCAACCGTTCACCCAAGTCTATCATCGACGAACGCATCATGGAAGAGATTTCCACGATGCTCGGCACCAACAAACCGCTAAAGGAGATTGCAGGCCTGTTGGGATTCTCTTCACAGGCTCATCTCTCGCGTTATTACAAGAAGCAGACGGGCAAGGCTCCCAGTGAAGTCAGGAAGAGATAGTTTGCACAAATTGACTTTTCACTTATCAGAATGGGAACATCGTGCGGTGTTCTCGCAGAATTGCCGTTACTTTGCAGCCACATTCATCAACGCATAAACGAAAAAGAATATGGAAGCAAACTCAAGACAAGAACTTAACCGCCAGTTGGCTCAGATGCTGAAAGGCGGCGTGATTATGGACGTGACAACCCCAGAACAGGCTCGCATCGCTGAGGAAGCAGGCGCTTGTGCCGTAATGGCTTTGGAAAGGATTCCTGCCGACATTCGTGCTGCGGGTGGCGTGAGCCGCATGAGCGACCCGAAAATGATTCGTGGCATTCAAGATGCCGTCACCATTCCCGTGATGGCGAAATGTCGCATCGGACACATTGCCGAGGCACAGATACTGCAGGCCATCGAGATCGACTATATCGACGAGAGCGAGGTGCTCAGTCCTGCTGACAATATCTACCACATCGACAAGACGAAATTCGACGTGCCGTTCGTTTGTGGCGCAAAGAATCTGGGTGAAGCCTTGCGCCGTATCGCCGAGGGGGCAACGATGATCCGCACCAAGGGTGAGCCTGGTACGGGCGACGTGGTGCAGGCCGTCAGCCACATGCGGCTGATGCAGAGCGAAATCCGACGACTGGTTTCTATGAGTGAAGACGAGCTCTATGAGGCTGCCAAGCAGTTGCAGGCGCCTTACGAACTGGTGCGCTTCGTGCATGACAACGGCAAGCTGCCCGTAGTGAACTTCGCCGCCGGAGGTGTGGCTACGCCAGCCGATGCCGCTCTGATGATGCAACTCGGTGCTGAGGGTGTGTTCGTGGGCAGTGGTATTTTCAAGAGCGGCAATCCCGCCAAGCGAGCCGCAGCCATCGTGCAGGCCGTCACCAATTATCAGGATGCCAAACTTCTGGCCGAACTCAGCGAAGACCTCGGCGAGGCAATGGTGGGCATCAACGAACAGGAAATCGAACTTTTAATGGCGGAGAGGGGAAAATGAGAATAGCGGTTCTTGCCCTGCAAGGGGCATTCATCGAGCATGAGCAAATGCTGCAGCGGCTTGGTGTCGAGACTTTCCAGATCCGACAGCTGAAAGACTGGCAGCAACCCAAAGACGGACTGATTCTGCCTGGTGGCGAGAGTACGGTGCAGATGCGCCTACTCTCACAACTGGGGCTGCATGATCCCATCCGTGAAGCCATCCTTGGCGGTCTGCCTGTCTTTGGAACATGCGCCGGCATGATCCTTCTCTCCAAAGGCTATCTCGGCACGATGGATATCGTCGTGCGCAGGAATGCATACGGTCGACAGTTAGGCAGTTTCCACACTGTCGGCACCGTTGAGGGCATCGGCAAAGACCTACCAATGACCTTCATCCGTGCGCCCTACATCGAAACTGTGCTTTCGGATGCCTGCATTCCCATTGCCAGCATCGACGGGCATATCGTCGCCGCACGCCAAGGAAATCAACTCGCTGCCGCATTCCATCCTGAATTAGACTGCGACCCAAGAATCCACCAGTTCTTTCTTGAAAGTGCCGTTTTTTCGCGGACTTCCGTTGATAAATAATGCTTTTGTCATATACAGGTTTTTAGTTAATCAGATTATGCTTTGGTTCGTTCTCAGTTCTTTCGATAATCGGAAGGTGATAATCCAGTGTCATGTTTGGTAGTCATGGGGACAGAATAGAGTCGAATTTGTCCAAAACGAAAAATATTCCGCCAAAAGCGGTGTTTTTCTCAGATTTATTTGTACTTTTGCCATGTCATTGATGATTTTGCTTGTCATGATTTGCAGCACTAAGGTAAGTGAAAAATCTGACATGGCAAAATCCTGGGCAATATTTTGTTACTCAAGAACTTAAAAAGGAAGTTAAACTAAAGTGCTGCGGAATTTAGGGAAATGAAAAGAAAACTTTTACTCATCGCAAGCATCATGGTGATGCACTCGTCGGGCCTCAAAGCACAGACTGCTATGGAGATTGCAGCCGACATGTATCCGGGTTGGAATCTCGGCAACACTCTCGAGGCGGGTCCTTGTTCTTGGCTCCAAAACGAACTGGATTGTGAGACTGCATGGCAGGGCACTAAGACCACACAGAAGATTATCGATTATGTCAAGAGTTTGGGATTCCGTTCGGTACGCATTCCTTGTTCGTGGTATATTCACATGGACAACAACTACACCATCAGCAGCAAGTGGATGGATCGTGTTCAGGAGGTTGTGGACTACTGCATCAAGGACAGTCTTTATGTCATTCTCAATGACCACTATGACAATGGTTGGATTGAGCGTTCGTTCTCTACTCAGACTGCTTCGTCGATCAACAAGAACAACACCATTCTCAGCATGATGTGGAAACAGATTGCCAACCGTTTCCGTGACTATGACCATCATCTGCTCTTTGCTGGAATGAACGAACCTGATGCTGCTGGAGACAACAGTCAAGATAAGGATGGCGAAGCTGCAGCTCTCGCAAAGTACCAGCAGACGTTTGTCAATACTGTTCGTCAGACTGGTGGCAACAACAACACTCGTATCCTTGTGGTACAAGCTCCTCTCACTAATATCGGTCTTGCAGCTAAGTACAACATCATCCCTACTGACATCACGCCTTCTGCCCTTATGCTTGAGGTTCACTTCTACAGTCCTTTCAACTTCTGCCAGATGGAGAAGGATGAGATTTGGGGTTATCAGGCTTTCTATTGGGGAGAAGGCAACTATGTAAATGGTTCAAATTACAACTCGACTTGGGGCGATGAGTCTCTTGTTCAGAGCGAGATGCGACAGATGAAGAACAAGTACTCTTCGAAGGGTTACCCTGTGGTGCTTGGCGAGTTCGGTTCGCTGTGGAGAGACATACCTCAAGGCGAAAACCAAGATGTTCACAATGCTTCCATTCGTTTGTGGTACAAGACGGTATGCAAGTACGCCATTCGCAACGGCATTATTCCTTTCGTCTGGGACACCAACTTCTGCGGACATCCAAGCGGCACTATCGTTGACCGTAAGAACCTCAGCATCTTCAACCAGTTTGCATACGACGGCATGATGGAAGGATGCCAATCGGAGCGTTGGCCTTTCACTACCGACATCACAGCCCCTGCCATTCTGTCGACTGATGATATGATGTACGACCTCAACGGGAGGCAACTGAAATCAGAACCTACGAAGGGATTGTATATTCGTAATGGGAAGAAGGTTTGGGTAAAATAAAATAAGATTTCATTAAAAGTAAAAAATAGTAGGCTTCGTCATTGTGATAGAGCCTACTATTTTTGTAGCGATATACTCTTGCTGCACGAACATTTCCCGAAATGTTCTGGAGACCGTTGAGGTCTCCGTATCAACATATCCTCCTCTATCTCTTAAACTTCCAATAGTCCCACTTCACTTGTCCCTTCATCACGAAGATCAAGTCATGCTCACCAGAGATCTTGCATTTAGCCATGCATTCTTCCCAATCTGTACCTAAAGAAGTGATGGTGGCGATTGCAGGAGAATCTACGGAGTCGAGTCTGACTTCTATCAAACCTTTGCCCTTCACCATGGCACTCACCTTCTTGCTTCCTTTGCCGAAGTCAACCTTGCGGAGAAGGATGATACTCTCGTCAGGCAGACCATGTTTGGCGAATGCTTTTCCACGACAAACGTACATATTGCCAGCCTTATCGCCCTGTTCGAACTTGATGCCTTCGGTAGCAGCGGCGGTCTCTGCCTCTTGCTTGATGTAAGGATTGAGAGACTGTATCTGGTTCACACCTTTCTTTGTCACATCGGTAGGACTGATGTGGACTTTCTCTTCATCCACGTTTATCTCATCCACCATCAAGCTTCGGAAACCACCATCTGCCATCTGCATGTCGTCCTGAAGCATCTCGGTATGATATATCACATACCATTTGCCACGGTATTTATGGAGATGTGTATGATTGTTGGTATAGGTGAATCCTGGGAAGTCGCCTGCATTCTTCAGATAGTTATTGCCATACCGCCACGACATGGAGTCGAGAGGTGTGGTACTTGTCATGTAAGCCATGCAACATGTGGTAGGAATTTCGTCGGAGAGTTCCCAGTCCGAATGGTCTTGCCAGTCTGTATTGTATGTATAGACATATTTGCCTCCGATGTAGTTCATCTCGTTTGCCTCGAAATGATGCTGTGGACGAGGATTGATGAATTCGCTGTCAATGGAAATCATATCCTTGCCGAGTCGAGCTATTCGGCACTTTCCTCCTCCTAAGGCTATCCATCCCACACCGTTGTCATCAATCACGGCTCCTGGGTCGAAAGGAACATTGCAGTCACCGAGTCCTTCTGTCTGTGCATCCACAAGACTCTTGTTCAGAGGTGATGTCCAAGGTCCTACTGGCGAAGTAGAGGTTAGCACTCCAGTACCATAACCGCTATTGGAGAAATACAGATAGAAATGTGTCTTGCCGTCTGCCTCCACTCTCGACACTATCGATGGTGCCCAAGAGTTGATTACCCATGGTGCTATCTCTCCCACTGGGATATTGCCGTGGTAGGTCCAGTTGACCATGTCGTCGGTTGACATCATTGCCAGGGTCTTAATCTTCTCATAACTATTCTTCTCGGAATGCTCGTATTGTTCGGAGTCGTTTGTACCATACACATAGAGTCTGCCACCAAACTCCACTGCTGTGGGGTCGGCAGTAAACACATGGTCAAGAATAGGATTGGCATATCCTGTTCTGAGCTTAGGTGAAACTTGTGCAGAGCAATGACTGCCCAGCACAAGAGTTAATAGTATTGATAAATATCTTAGTTTCATAATCCTTAATTCCGCAGCACTATAACATTAAACATATTTTAATATCCTGAGCAACAAAAAGTTGCTCAGGATTTTGCCATGTCAGATTTTTCACTTATCTTAGTGCTGCAAAACAAACAAGATAAAAATCTGCATTGACATGGCAAAGATACAAATAAAATCTGAGAAAATCACACCTTTTGGTGGAATTTTTCCAATTATGGACGAATTTAACCGAGTTTTGAGCGGAATTGTTGACTCGACACTCGGTTTTAGATGCAAACTTTTCGGCTATCAGTACAGCGAAATCATCCGCTCGCTGATGTGCGTGTACTTCTGTGGCGGTACCTGCATCGAAGACCTCAGCAAACACATTATACCTTGTGTGTCCCAGCATCCCAAACTCCGTACTTGCAGTTCGGACACGATACTACGCGCAATTGAAGAACTAACCGAAGGCAATGTCTCCTACACTTCAGACAATGGCAAGACTTATGAGTTCAACAAGGCAGAGAAGCTAAATAATCTGCTCTTGGAAGCATTGCTGACAACAGGACAGTTGACAAAGGGTGGCGAGTATGACTTTGATTTCGACCATCAGTTCATCGAGACAGAAAAGTATGATGCGAAAACTACCTACAAACATTTCAAGGGATATGGTCCCGGCATTGCCGTAATCAATAACATGATTGTCGGAGTCGAGAATCGTGATGGCAATACCAACGTGCGGTTCCATCAGCAGGACACTTTGGAAAGAATGTTTCTCGGCCTAGAAGACAAAGGATTGAAAATCAATCGAGCGAGGATGGATTGTGGATCCTGTTCAGAGGAGATTGTCAAGATGGTAGAGAAGCATTGCAAGCATTTCTATATCCGCGCCAACCGATGCCCCTCTCTCTATGACGACATCTTTGCGCTGCGAGGCTGGAAGAAGGAAGTGATCAATGACCTGGAATTCGAACTGAACTCCATTCTGGTAGAGAAATGGAAGGGCAAGGCATATCGTCTTGTCATCCAACGCCAGAAACGTATCGATGGCGACCTTGACCTTTGGGAAGGTGAATATACCTATAGATGCATACTAACCAACGACCATTCTTCCTCGGTCAGGGAGATTGTGGATTTCTATAACCGGAGAGGAGGCAAGGAGAGAATCTTCGATGAAATGAACAATGGATTCGGATGGAGCCACCTTCCAAAGTCTTTCATGTCACAGAATGCAGCTTTCCTCTTGTTGACAGCACTCATCTACAACTTCTACAAGTTCCTCATGGACAGGCTTGACACGAAAGCCTTCGGACTGAAGAAGACGAGCCGTATCAAAGCCTTCGTGTTCAAGTTCACCAGCGTGCCCGCCAAGTGGATAAGGACAGCCAGA
>JAEETC010000149.1 GCA_016286585.1 Prevotella sp.
CGCGGAGCGTCTGTCCACCGTCAACGATATACTTACCCAGTCCGAGGGCCAGCGAGGCGATACCCTCCTCTGCCTTTTCGTCGCCGATGGGATAATAGTTCAGCGAACGGAGCACACCCGAGAAACTGGGATAGTAGAGGTCGCCGTACTGACGGCCCACGACCTCCTGCAGAATGACCGCCATCTTCTCCTGGTCGATCACGTTCTGCGTGGCGAGCATATAGGCCTTCGAGTCCTTATAGTACACCGAGGCATAGACACCCTTGATGGCACAGGCCAGCATCCGCAGCATCTCGTACTTGTCGTCGAGATAGGGAATCATATAGGTGGAGTAGATACCTGCAAAGGGCTGGTAGTGGCTGTCTTCCAATAGTGACGATGATCTGACGGCGATAGGCGACTTCACAGCCTCGAAGAAGGTGAAGAAGTCGGCGATGAGCGAATCAGGCAACTGTGCCTTCATGAAGTGCTGCAGGATCTCCTCGTTGGACGCATCACTGAGGGCAATCGGATAGAGATTGTTTTTCTCCATGAACTCGTCGAAGAAGTCGGTACAGAGCACCACCGTCTTCGGGATCATCACCTGAGCTTGCTCACAGTCGTTGAGCTCCGGATGACGCTTGATGATATTGTCGAGGAAAGCCAGACCACGCCCTTTACCGCCTAAAGAGCCTTCACCGATACGGGCAAAATGGGAGTAACGGTCAAACTTCAGACGATCGAAGACAGCCACCACACCGATATTCTTCATCCTTCGGTACTGCACAATCGCCTCGAAGATGATCTGTCGGTGGGCATCGACATCCTGGAGTTTGTGCCACGTGACATGCTTCAGGAAGGCCGACACAGGGAAGATGGCACGTGCACAGAGCCATCGGCTCATGTGGTTACGCGACACATGGTAGAGCATCGAGTCGCGGGGGATCTTGAAGATATTGTCCTGTAGTTCCTTCAATGACGACACACGGAATATCTCCTCCTTTGTCTTAGGATCGCGGAAGATGAAATCGCCGAAGCCCATGTGCTCCTCCATCAGATGGTGCAGGTCAACATTCATCTTCGTCGAGTTCTTGTCGATGAAATGGAAGCCCTCTGCCTTCGCTTTCTCGCGATTGGCGGTTTCCTTCGAGTCGAGGATCAGCGGGACATATTCGTCACGCTTTCTGATCTCACGGAGCAGTTTCAAACCAGCCTCCGGATCACCCTCCTCCACATGACTGAGCCTCCCAGGCACGATCTTCATGGGGAAGCGGGTATCGCTGATCACCCCAAGCGTATTGTCGTGGTACTTCTCATAGATCTGCATGGCCTCCTCATAGTTCGTGGCAAGCACCACCTTCGGACGCCCTCTCTTACGCTGGGCAGCAGCGTGAGGGTTCAGGGCCTCTGTGGAGAAGCGCTTCGACTGTGCGAGGATATAGTTGTAGAGATTAGGCAGCACCGAGGAGTAGAAGCGGATATTGTCCTCCACAAGCAGGATCATCTGCACGCCAGCCTCGCGAATGTCGTGTTCGATGTTCATCTTGTCCTCCAACAGTTTGATGATCGACATGATGAGGTTGGTATTACCCAACCAGCAGAACACGTAGTCGAACACGGTCATGTCCTCATTCTCGATGCGTTTCGTGATACCATGTGAGAAGGGTGTCAGCACCACACAGGGGATATTCGGATGAGCTGCCTTCACCTCTCGTGCCACAGTAAACGCATCATTGTCAGCATTACCAGGCATACAGATCACCAGGTCGATGTCGGTGGTCTTCAGCACCTCATTGGCCTCGTCGGTGGTCGACACCTGCGTGAACGTCGGCGGGTAGCGCATACCCAGTTCCATATACTCGTCGAAGATCTTCTCGTCTATGCGTCCGTCGTCCTCGAGCATGAAGGCATCGTAGGGGTTGGCGACGATCAGCACGTTGAAGATGCGTCGCGTCATCAGATTCACGAACGACACATCCTTCAAATAGAATTTATTCCACTCCTGTGGTATCTTGGTAACCTCTTCCATTCCTTATCTTCTGCTATTTGCTGGCAAAGATACGAATAAGCGGCCGAAATACAAAATAAAACCCGAATTATTTTCAGTTCCAAATTATTTTCGTAATTTTGCAGCCAGTTATAAACCAAACAGAAGATTTGAAATGAAAACAAAGCCCCTGAGCATGATCGTCGGTGCAGCATGCTGCACCCTGATGATTGCCTGCAGCCAGCAGGTTCAGACAGCCAAGAGTGAGATGTTGACCGTCGGCAACCCCTATCTGCCTCTCTGGGAACATATCCCCGACGGAGAGCCATACGTGTTCGACGATCCCGACAACCCCGGCAAGCAACGCGTATATATCTATGGTTCGCACGACAACCTGATTACCGCCTACTGTGGTCGCGATCAGGTGGTGTGGTCGGCTCCTGTGGAGGATCTGAGCCAGTGGCGCTACGATGGTATCATCCTCGTGGTCGATAAGAACGCCAAGGGTGAGCCCTTCGACTCTGCCAGTACGGCAGATGTGCTCTATGCGCCTGACGTGACGCTGGTGACCGACAGCACGGGCAAGAAGACCTATTACCTCTTCCCCAACGACCAGACGGGCTTCCGCAATGGCCTGATTGCCAAGAGCGACCGTCCTGATGGTCCTTTTGAGGTGTGCAACTGGAATGCCGACGACCCCGTGAAGGTGGATGGCATCTATGGCTTCGACCCTGCCGTCTTCGTCGATGACGATGGTCGTGTGTATGGCTACTGGGGCTTTGAGCACTCCTATGCCGCAGAGATCGATCCTGCCACCATGTGTACCGTCAAGCCTGGCACACAGATCGTCGATGGTATGATCTCTGGACGTAACGAACCAGGCATCTTCAGCTTCTTCGAGGCCTCCTCCATCCGAAAGATCAAGGACAAGTATGTGTTCATCTACAGCCGCTTCACGAAGGATGGCGAGTTCGGACTGCCCACCTCCAACTATACCCTCGCCTACTGCTACGGCGACAGTCCCTTAGGCCCCTGGACCTACGGCGGCACCATCATCGATGGTCGTGCCCGTGAGAAGGACGAACAGGGCAATGTGATTGCCTCGGCTGTGCCCGATGGCAACACCCATGGTTCCATCTGCGAGATCAATGGTCAGTGGTACGTATTCTACCACCGTCAGACGGGTACCGACGAGTATGCCCGTCAGGCTATGGTGGCTCCCATCGAGGTGAAAGTAGAAGAAGGCAAAGGCGGCAAAGTTGAAATCTCGGAAGGTGAGTACAACAGTCAGGGCTTTGCCCTCAATGGCCTCGACCCCTTCGAGCGTCACTCCGCAGGTATCGCCTGTTGGCTGACAGGACCGAAGCCTGCAGAACACAACTGGCCAAACAATACGTTCTACGGCTCATACGTAGAGGCCAGCTATGGTACAGACACGAACTTCGACGAGCCCTACGACCTGAAGAACAACACCAACCGTGTCGTCAACAATACCGACGGCAGCATCGTGGGCTACAAGTACTTCAATTTCGATGCCGAGCGTCTGAAGAATCCGAATTGTCTGATGCTCGTCTTGCACCTTATCCCCGAAGGCCTTGAGGGCACCATCGAGATCTGGATGGACCGTCCTTGGGAGTCGCAGGGCGGCAAGAAAATCGGTGAGATGAAACTCACCACCAACATGAAGAAGAACGTCTGGGAAGTGGCAGGAGGCATCTCCGACGAGGCGAAGGAAAAGGACCTCGCCGGCAAGCATGCCATTTTCCTCGTCTTCAAGTCAGACATCAAGGACAGATCCCTCTGCACCCTTGAGGACCTGGTCTTCACATTCACGGAGTAAATTTATCATCTGAAGAAATATATGAACAAGAAACTGAAACAAGGTACGCTCTGCGTGCATGCAGGCTACAAGGCCAAGAACGGAGAACCGATAGAGTTGCCCATCATCCAGTCGACGACTTTCAAGTACGACGACTCTGACGAGATGGCAAAGTTGTTTGACCTCGAGAAGGAGGGCTATTTCTACACCCGTCTGCAGAACCCCACCAACGATGCAGTGGCTGCGAAGATTGCTGCCCTTGAAGGGGGCGTAGGTGCCGTGCTGACCTCCTCTGGTCAGGCTGCCAACTTCTACGCGATCTTCAACATCTGTCAGGCAGGCGACCACTTCATCACCTCGAACGAGATCTATGGCGGCACCTACAACCTCTTTGGTGTGACGCTCAAGAAACTCGGCATCGACTGCACGTTTATCTCACAGGAAGCCTCCGACGAAGAGATCCAGGCCGCCTTCCGTCCTAACACCAAGGCGGTGTTCGGCGAGACAATCTCTAACCCTGGCTGCGCGGTGTTCGACATTGAGCGCTTCGCCAAGATAGCCCATAAGAATGGGGTCCCCCTGATTGTCGATAATACCTTTGCCACCCCTGTCAACTGCCGTCCCTTCGAGTGGGGCGCTGACATCGTCACCCACTCCACCACGAAATATATGGACGGTCTGGCTACTCAGGTGGGCGGTTGTGTGGTCGACAGTGGCAACTTCGACTGGCTCGCCAACGCCGAGAAGTTCCCGGGTCTCTGCACCCCCGATGAGTCATACCATGGTCTGACCTACGTGAAGGCCTTCGGCAAGATGGGCTTCACCACGAAACTCGTGGCCCAGCTCATGCGCGACCTCGGTTCTATCCCCGGTCCCCAGAACTCGTTCCTGCTGAACATGGGACTGCAGACACTCCACCTGCGCATGGCCCAGCACTGCAAGAATGCCCAGCAGGTGGCCGAGTTCCTGCACGACAACGAGAAAGTGGCCTGGGTACACTACTGCGGCCTGAAGGACGATGCCCACTATGCCCTCGGACAGAAGTACCTGCCCAACGGTTCCTGCGGTGTGATTGCCTTCGGCCTGAAGGGTGACCGTGAGACCGCCATCAAGTGGATGGACTCCTTGGAGATGATCAACATCGTGACCCACGTGGCCGATGCCCGTACCTGCGTGCTGCATCCCGCCTCCCATACCCACCGCCAGCTCTCCGATGAGCAGCTCCGTGAGGCTGGTGTAGCCCCCGACCTGATTCGTCTGAGTGTAGGTATCGAGGACGTGGAAGATATCCTGGATGACATCAAACAGGCACTGGCAAAGATCTGAAAAGCCGCCAGTTTTAACAAAATGTAACTATATATGAAAAATATTCGGTACTTTCCTTGGAAGGTATCGAATAATTTTTTATATTTGCACCATCAAACATAACATATTGTAAACTTAAAACAAAACATCATTACTATGGAAGTGGAGAAGATTATGCAAGCTCTGGAACGGAAGCATCCGGGTGAGCAAGAGTTCTTACAGGCAGTAAGAGAGGTGCTGGAGTCGATCAAGGACGTTTACAACCAGCATCCGGAATTTGAGAAGGCCAAGATCATCGAGCGCATCATTGAGCCCGAACGTATCATCACCTTCCGTGTACCCTGGCTCGATGACAAGGGTGAGGTACAGGTGAACATTGGCTATCGTGTGCAGTTCAATAGCGCCATTGGCCCCTACAAGGGCGGCCTGAGGTTCCACTCGTCGGTAAACCTCTCTATCCTGAAGTTCCTCGGTTTCGAGCAGACCTTCAAGAACGCGCTGACCACACTGCCCATGGGTGGCGGTAAGGGTGGTTCTGATTTCTCCATCCGAGGCAAGAGCGACAACGAGGTGATGAAGTTCTGTCAGTCGTTCATGACAGAACTGTACAAGGTCATTGGTCCCGACATGGACGTACCTGCCGGCGATATCGGTGTGGGAGCCCGTGAGATTGGCTATCTCTTCGGACAGTACAAGCGCTTGACCAGCCAGTTCCATGGTGCCACACTCACAGGCAAGGGCATGGAATGGGGCGGCAGCATCCTGCGCCCTGAGGCCACAGGCTTCGGAGCCCTCTATTTCGTCCGTCACATGATGGAGACCCACGGTCTTGACATCAAGGGTAAGACCGTTGCCCTGTCAGGCTTCGGTAATGTGGCCTGGGGTGCCGCCAAGAAGGCCACCGAACTGGGTGCGAAGGTCATCACCATCTCTGGTCCCGACGGTTATATCTATGACCCCGCAGGTCTCGATGCCGAAAAGATCGAGTATATGCTCGAACTGCGTGCCTCAGGCAACGACGTGTGCCAGCCCTACGAGGAGGAGTTCGAGGGAGCCACCTTCTTCGCCAACAAGAAGCCGTGGGAACAGAAGGCAGACATCTACCTGCCCTGTGCTACACAGAATGAGCTCAATGCCGACGATGCCGATATGATCCTGGCCAATAAGCCACTCTGTGTGGCCGAGGTGTCCAACATGGGCTGTACGGCCGAAGCCGTCAATAAGTTCATTGCCGCAGGTCAGCTCTTTGCCCCTGGCAAGGCCGTCAATGCCGGTGGTGTGGCCACCAGCGGTCTGGAGATGACACAGAACTCCATGCGCATGTCGTGGACAGCCGAGGAGGTCGACCAGCGTCTGCATCAGATCATGACGGGCATCCATGCCCAGTGTGTGAAATATGGCCAGGAGCCCAGCGGCTACGTCAACTACGTGAAGGGTGCCAATGTCGCCGGCTTCATGAAGGTCGCCAAAGCAATGTTGGCCCAGGGCGTTGTATGATTTATAAACGACATATCGTTTTTATCGCCATTCTTTTAGGTTTTTCCGCTCTGGCTCAAGTCCAGAGCGGAAAAGCCTCGTATTATGCCAAGAAACTCACAGGACGCCAGACGGCCAGTGGTGAGCGCCTCCATCATGACAGTCTCACCTGTGCCCACCGCACCTATCCCTTCGGCACCTTGCTGAAGGTGACCAACCCTGCCAACGGCAAGGAGGTCATTGTCCGTGTGACGGACCGGGGACCATACGTCAAGGGGCGCATTATCGACCTCTCAGTACGCGCAGCCCGTGAGCTCGGCATCCTTGCCCAGGGCATCGCACCGGTCACTGTAGAGCACTACAATCCCACGATTGTCCCCTTCAAGCCCGAGGATATCATCGATCTGCCAGAATTCGATATCGGCACCAACGAAGGCTCCGACACCAAACCCATCTGGATGGAACTGAGAGACCAATACAAAAAAAAGAACCAGCCATAGAGTATCCTCTGGCTGGTTCCTTTTTTTACTTCATATCATTATTCTTTCGTGCTGAAGTTCTCATCAAGGCCGTAGAGACGGTCATCACCGCTGTTGGTCTTGTCGAAGCCCGACTCACTGGATTCACTCGATTCTGTGGATTGAACGGAACGGGTAGACCGACTGTCCTCCACGCGATCATTCCGATGATTCACCCCCTGACTACGTTTTGCCCTGGATTCCGCATACCGCTGACGAGCTGCCCGTGCGTCCGCATGCCGCTGGGCACGATACTCTTCATAACGCGCTTGCTCAGCCCTGTCTGCTGCAGATCCCACAGCAGCCCCCACGACAGCGCCCCCGGCCATCCCAATCAGGGAACCAATATCACTGCCCCTCGGACCGCCGGTGATGCCACCGATGGCAGAGCCGATGACAGAACCGAACGACCCTCCCACGTAGGCTCCAGATCCAGCATATGTGCCACAGCTGCTCAGAAGTAGCATGATACCAACCGAAAACAATAATACCTTCTTCATAACCTTCACATTTTTGATTGTTCGACGGTGCAAAGGTAAGCATTCCCCGTCAATCTGCCAGCGGAATTTCCCCAAAACATCATAGGGAAAACCCTAAACTATCACTACCCCTTCGAGAAATGGAAGAACTTCGAGATGATACCTTTCATCCCGTTGTCCTGATTGTCAATAAACGCATCCAGCAGCCTGGTCGTCCCTGCCAGAGGTACCACGTCATAGTCTGCGATCGCCGCAGGGATCAGCGTACTATGGCCTTGCCGCAACAGAATCTCATACCCCGTACTCCGCACACTGATCTTACAGCTGCCCTCAATACACATGGAGATGATAAAGCTGTCATACTTCCGCAAGTCACGATGGAAAGGCTTCGAGATCTCCATCACGCGTACATCAA
>JAEETC010000150.1 GCA_016286585.1 Prevotella sp.
GGAACATCTTGAACCACCAATCCTCCGTCACTCCGCCACCGTGAAGCAGATACAGGATGTTATACTTCTTTGACTCATCATAACCATAAGGCAGATAAACCCATGCTCCCTTCTTTAAGGACTTGCTGTCTCCCTCATCATATGTGAAAGTATCGTATTCGAACCTTTCGACTTTTCCTTTCTTCTCGCAATCCGCAAGCATCTCCTGCGGCATTTCGTAGATAAATTCCATTTCCTTGATTCTCCTTCTCATAATAAATTTTTATTCATTGATGATCTTCACTGCGTATGAACAGGTGGGTATGATGCTCGCCTTGTCTCTCTCCGCACCTTCAAGCACTTTGTATACCAACCTTTTGGCAATCTGTTTTCCACCGAATTCAGGTGAAACTTCTGTGTGATAAATATTCCATCCATCACCTGTAACCTGATAATCGCACTCCCCTATAACACGCCCCGCAAAAGTCGCTACACTCCTGTTGTTTTCTTTTTCAAGAGTAACGGTTACATCATGGTTGTATACTATCCCCAGTGCCCCCGAAGGACACTTTGCGATAGTCTGCCAAATATCCGGATTGGTTCCCTTTGAAAGATCGATCCAGGGCTTTCTACCAAATTCAAATACCCCCGGGCACCCCTCCACACATTTTCTGGCATGCCGGCACTTATCCGAATTCCAAAATACGGTTATCTCACTGTTTTCATATACCCTGTGCATACTCTACACCTCGCTAAATCAAAACAACGTGATACGTATATTATTTTATCATTATGAGGCTTGAAAACTTTTCCCGAAAATGCGAACTATTTCTCGAAAATTGCTAGAATCCACAGAATAAAAAGAGCACAAAAAAAGAGACTCCGTAAGGAATCTCTTTAAGCGACCCAGGTCGGGCTCGAACCGATGACCTCTGCCGTGACAGGGCAGCGCTCTAACCAACTGAGCTACTGGGCCGGATTAACAAAGTTAATCACTAGGAAAATTATTCCCTGAAAACCGAACACGAATCAACCATCAAGACTTCCTATCTTGAACAAGCCCTCGACCGATTAGTAAATGTCAGCTGAAAGTATTACTACTCTTACACCTCATTCCTATCAACCTCATACTCTCTGAGGGGTCTTACCACTTTCGTGGGGATATCTCATCTTGAGGGGGGCTTCACGCTTAGATGCCTTCAGCGTTTATCCCTGCCGGACTTGGCTACTCAGCCGTGGAGTTGATCTCCAACTGATACACCAGTGGTCCGTCCATCCCGGTCCTCTCGTACTAAGGACAGCTCCTCTCAAATATCCTACGCCTGCGCCGGATAGGGACCGAACTGTCTCACGACGTTCTGAACCCAGCTCGCGTACCGCTTTAATGGGCGAACAGCCCAACCCTTGGGACCTGCTACAGCCCCAGGATGCGATGAGCCGACATCGAGGTGCCAAACCACTCCGTCGATGTGAACTCTTGGGAGTGATAAGCCTGTTATCCCCAGGGTAGCTTTTATCCGTTGAGCGATGGCAATCCCACTTTATACCACCGGATCACTAAGTCCTACTTTCGTACCTGTTCCACCCGTCGGTGTCACAGTCAAGCTCCCTTCTGCCTTTACACTCTTTGGATGGTTTCCAACCATCCTGAGGGAACCTTTGAGCGCCTCCGATACCCTTTCGGAGGCGACCGCCCCAGTCAAACTCCCCACCTGACATTGTCCCACTACCGGCTTACGGTCTCTGGTTAGAAACTCAGTTCCACAAGGGTGGTATCCCAAGGTTGACTCCGCATTCACTGGCGTGCCTGTTTCATCGTCTCCCACCTATCCTGTACATGTGAACCCGAATCCCAATATCAAGCTGGAGTAAAGCTCCATGGGGTCTTTCCGTCCTGTCGCGGGTTGCCAGTATCTTCACTGGCACTTCAATTTCACCGGGCGCGTTGTCGAGACAGTACCCAAATCATTACGCCTTTCGTGCGGGTCGGAACTTACCCGACAAGGAATTTCGCTACCTTAGGACCGTTATAGTTACGGCCGCCGTTTACTGGGGCTTAAGTTCGGACCTTCGCTTGCGCTAAGCCCTCCCCTTAACCTTCCAGCACCGGGCAGGCGTCAGCTCCTATACTTCACCTTTCGGTTTCGCAGAAACCTGTGTTTTTGTTAAACAGTTGCTTGGGCCTCTTCTCTGCGGCCTATTCGCATAGGCACCCCTTCTCCCGAAGTTACGGGGTCATTTTGCCGAGTTCCTTAACAACGCTTCTCCCGTCGGCCTGTGGATTCTCTCCTCATCTACCTGTGTCGGTTTGCGGTACGGGCATGCATAAATCAATAGCGGCTTTTCTTGACAGTTTAGTTCGCAGACTTCCCTACTTAATTTCAGTCCACATCACGCTTCAGTTCACTCATACGGATTTGCCTATATCAGTACCTTTGCGCTTGTACCGGTCTTTCCGTTCCCGGCTCCTGCTTCCCTTCCTGTGTCCCCACAGTTCTGTTTATACATGGTACAGGAATTTCAACCTGTTTTCCATCGACTACGACTTTCGTCCTCGCCTTAGGCCCCGACTTCCCCAGAGCAGATTAGCTTGACTCTGGATCCCTTAGATTTTCGGCCTGGAAGTTTCTCACTTCTATCTCGCTACTCATTCCGGCATTCTCTCTTCTGCTTCGTCCACGCTCGCTTCCGCTTACGCTTCGTCCTTGCACAATGCTCCCCTACCAATCATTGCTGATTCCATAGCTTCGGTGGTGTGTTTCAGCCCCGTGTATTTTCGGCGCAAGTCCTCTCGACTAGTGAGCTATTACGCACTCTTTGAATGTGTGGCTGCTTCTAAGCCAACATCCTAGTTGTCTGGGAAGTCTCACATCCTTTCCCACTTAACACACACTTGGGGACCTTAGCTGATGGTCTGGGCTTTTTCCCTTTTGACTATCTAACTTATCTCATATAGTCTGACTCCCAGGAAACATCTGTACGGCATTCGAAGTTTGATAGACTTTGGTAAGCGTTATGCTCCCGCCGTCATTCAGTGCTCTACCTCCGTCAGACTCTTACCTGAGGCTAGCCCTAAAGCTATTTCGGGGAGAACCAGCTATCTCCGAGTTCGATTGGAATTTCTCCGCTATCCACACCTCATCACCACCCTTTTCAACGGATGTGTGTTCGGACCTCCACGAGATTTTACTCTCGCTTCATCCTGGACATGGATAGGTCACCCGGTTTCGGGTCTGCGCCTGCAAACTATCCGCCCTCTTCAGACTTGGTTTCCCTTCGGCTTCGGTACTGCATACCTTAACCTCGCTTGCAAACGCAACTCGCCGGACCGTTCTACAAAAAGTACGATGTCGAGCTCTTGGCTCTCCATCTGATCGTAAACATAGGGTTTCAGGTTCTTTTTCACTCCCCTCCCGGGGTTCTTTTCACCTTTCCATCACTGTACTGCTCCACTATCGGTCACCGAGTAGTATTTAGGCTTGGAGGGTGGTCCCTCCCGCTTCCCGCAAGGTTTCTCGTGTCTCGCGGTACTCTGGATCCTGCTCGCTGCTGCTCGATTTCGCTTACGGGGATTTCACCCTCTGTGTCCGGCTTTCCCAAAACCGTTCTGCTATCTTGCAACATACTTATCGCAGTCCGCAACCCCGAATAACCGAAGTCATTCGGTTTGGCCTCTTTCCATTTCGCTCGCCGCTACTTTGGAAATCGATTTTTCTTTCTCTTCCTGCAGGTACTTAGATGTTTCAGTTCCCTGCGTTCCCTCTGTAAGCTTATGGATTGGGCTTACAGCGACTGAGGTTTGCTCAGCCAGGTTCCCCCATTCGGATATCTGCGGATCGTGAACTATTTGCGTCTCCCCGCAGCTTTTCGCAGCTTATCGCGTCCTTCGTCGGCTCTCGGTGCCAAGGCATCCTCCCTACGCTCTTTTTCGCTTGATCTTTTGAAGTGGTTTCCTTTTTTTCGACTGCGCTCCCGGAGTTTTACCTCCGGTACGCTGAAATTGATTCTCCGCTTACGTACATTTCTGTACGCATCTTTATCAGAAAGATCTCTTTCAAGTTCGCTCTTAAACTCGGCTGAACTCAGTGAGTAATCACTCTTCCTTGTTCTCGCAAATATTCAGCGCCAGCTGAATATTTGGCCGAGTTCACGGAGTGAACTCGAGATGTCTTAGCTGTTTTTGATCTCTCAAAAACTTGTATTGTTGAATCCGCCTCTCGCTCTCAGCTGAGCTTCTTACAGATCTATGATCTGTTTCCTTGCTCATGTAAGTTTGCAGCTTGCTGCAAACTTAGCTGAGTTCGCGAAGCGAACTCATATCGGCTCAATTCGCTCTCTCCGGATCACTTCCGCGATCCTTCAAGTCTTTGAATTGTTCTTGGTCTATGTGCAGTTTTCAATGTTCTGTTCAGGGTTCCTCTGAAAACCCAGCAGTACAGCATTCTGTAAGCTTTTCTCGTCCTTAGAAAGGAGGTGATCCAGCCGCACCTTCCGATACGGCTACCTTGTTACGACTTCACCCCAGTTACTTAGCTCACCTTCGGCAGCTGGCTCCTTGCGGTTACCTCACTGACTTCGGGTGCTCTAAACTCCCATGGTGTGACGGGCGGTGTGTACAAGGCCCGGGAACGTATTCACCGCGACATGCTGATTCGCGATTACTAGCGATTCCAGCTTCATGCAGGCGGGTTGCAGCCTGCAATCCGAACTGAGACTGCCTTTTTGAGCTTTGCTCTCCCTCGCGGGTTCGCTTCTCTTTGTGACAACCATTGTAGCACGTGTGAAGCCCAGGCTATAAGGGGCATGATGATTTGACGTCATCCCCACCTTCCTCCGAGTTATCCCCGGCAGTCTTAACAGAGTGCCCACCACTACGCGCTGGCTACTGTCAATAAGGGTTGCGCTCGTTGCGGGACTTAACCCAACATCTCACGACACGAGCTGACGACAACCATGCACCACCTGTCTCCTCTGTCCCGAAGGCCTACCATATCTCTACAGTATTCAGAGGGATGTCAAAGCCTGGTAAGGTTCTTCGCGTTGCGTCGAATTAATCCACATGCTCCACCGCTTGTGCGGGCCCCCGTCAATTCCTTTGAGTTTCAGCCTTGCGGCCGTACTCCCCAGGTGGAATACTTATTGCGTTAACTGCGGCACCGAGGCCTACGGCCCCGACACCTAGTATTCATCGTTTACAGCGTGGACTACCAGGGTATCTAATCCTGTTTGCTCCCCACGCTTTCGTGTCTCAGCGTCAGTTTCAGTCCAGAAAGCCGCCTTCGCCACTGGTGTTCTTCCTAATATCTACACATTTCACCGTTACACTAGGAATTCCGCTTTCCTCTCCTGTACTCTAGCTCTGTAGTTTTCGATGCATGCCCGGAGTTAAGCCCCGGGGTTTCACATCAAACTTGCAATGCCGCCTGCACACCCTTTACACCCAGTAATTCCGGATAACGCTCGCCCCCTACGTATTACCGCGGCTGCTGGCACGTAGTTAGCCGGGGCTGCTTGTTCGAGTACTGTCCGTTCTCTTCCTCGCTGATAGAAGTTTACAATCCGAAAACCGTCTTCCTTCACGCGGCATCGCTGCATCAGGGTTTCCCCCATTGTGCAATATTCCCCACTGCTGCCTCCCGTAGGAGTCTGGGCCGTGTCTCAGTCCCAATGTGGCCGTCCATCCTCTCAGACCGGCTACCGATCGTCGCTTTGGTGAGCTTTTACCCCGCCAACTGGCTAATCGGACGCGGGCTCATCCCATACCACCGGAGTTTTTCCTGCAGAGCCATGCGACTCCGTAGGCTTATGCGGTTTTAGCTCAGATTTCTCTGAGTTATCCCCCGGTATGGGGCAGATTACCCACGCGTTCCTCACCCGTCCGCCGCTGAGTTGGAGACCGAAGTCTCCGCCTCCGCTCGACTTGCATGTGTTAAGCGTGCCGCCAGCGTTCATCCTGAGCCAGGATCGAACTCTCATAAAAAGTTCTTTTCCACAGTGAATTTCATTCACTGTTGTTTACTGTTTTTTTGGGTCTCAAAAAAATTGTTTCGGGTAATTCTTTCGTCTTACCACTACTTTAGCTTAAGATGCTGCACTGTTGGATTTTCAAAGGTCCCTTTGCTCCCTTCCGGAAGCTTTCCTTCATCGGGTCCGTCCCTTTCCTTCGCCTTTGCATGACTCCGGTCCGGTCTCTTTCCCTCTGGAAAATATCACACCTGTTCAATCGGGTGGTACACCCGATCTCTCAAGTGCGCGAATGCTATTCTATCACTACACCCCTGCCCTGTCAACCCCCTTTTTAAAAGTTTTTTTGATTTTTTTGTTTCTGGCGGATCGGTCCGCCAAAATATAAAAAAACAGCTTGCTTTTCCAGACAAGTTGTTGTATAATGCATTTGTTCGCGCGAGTGGCTCAGGGGTAGAACATCGCCTTGCCAAGGCGAGGGTCGCGGGTCCGAATCCCGTCTCGCGCTTTTTTGCTGCCTTTTTGCAGGCAGGAATGGCTTCTGACCGTATACAGCTGTCTCAGAACAGACTGATCTGTTCGAATGTGCGCAGGCATTTTAGCGCCGGCGGTGTGACAGCCAAGAGTTCGTGGGCAGAAGTTTTTTCTTTCATATAATATTCGGCTCCTTCGGCAGACAGCAGCACGGGCATTCTGTCATGAACCGGAGATACAACCGCATCTGCAGGTCTGGTCAGTACGACAAAAACAGAGACGTCCTTCCCGTCCCTTTTCTCTACACGGTAAAGCCCTGCCATATAGATCGGCGCGGCGTCTTCCCGTTCAAACCCAGTGAGCTGATGCGCATGATCCCATTCAAAAAAGCCTCTGGCGGGCACAATGCAGCGGAACCGTGCAAAACTGTCCCTGAACGATACCTTCTCCTCCGCGCTCTCGGTCCGCGCGTTGATGAGCAGACCGTTATGAGACGGATTCCGGAATCCCCAAGACATCGGCCCGGCGATAACCGTCCCTGCCTGCTCTGTCAGAATCAGAGGGCTCTCCGAGGGTCGTACTTCGCCTGTCGGAAGGCCTGTTCCGATACCGGTCTTTTTATACAGGATCTGCGCGCTGATATCTTCCTCAAGTTCATGATCCCCGTAATATCGGCAGCACATCGTGCCTTCCTTTCCGATCTGTACCGCAAGCGGTTGACGGATCTGATAAATAATGATAGAATTTCAGAAAAAAGAAATCAAGGAGAGATAAAATGGCTTTTCCTCTTGCTTTTTGGATCCTTCTGGCGGTTTCGTTGGTTCTCTGCGCACTGGGATTCATTAAATTCGCTTATTTCCTGTCTGTCGGGTTCGGCGCGGCCGTTGCCGGCCAGAGCATCGCACTCGCTGTTACGGCATTTCTGAATGGCAGCCGGGATATCGGCTATCTGGCTTTCTGTGCGCTGATCGCAATCTACGGCATCCGACTCGCTCTTTTCCTCGTCCTGCGTGAGCGCGACAAGAATTACCGCGAGTCACAGTCGACCCAGTCATCCAAACCGATCACGATCCTCGTCCGCATCTTCGTATGGATCTCACTCGGAATCCTGTATGTCCTTCAGATGACGCCCCTGCTTTACCGCGGCGCTGAAGGAGCTTCTTCCGATATCTTCCTTTATATAGGTCTGGGCTTTTCTGCATGCGGTTTCATCATCCAGATCATCGCAGACGCGCAGAAAGCCGCGTCAAAACGCCAGAATCCGGATCAGCCGGCAATGTCCGGTATCTACCGCATCTCCCGCTTCCCGGGTTATTTCGGCGATATTCTGGTCTGGACAGGCGTGTTCGTCTCCGGAATCCCGGTCCACAGCGGATGGCAGTGGGTCATCAGCACCATCGGCTATGTTCTGGCCCTCTCCATCATCATCGGCAACGTCAAGCGTCTGGAGCGCCGTCAGAACAAAACATACCGCTCTCTTGCCGCTTATAAGGA
>JAEETC010000151.1 GCA_016286585.1 Prevotella sp.
AGTTTACTTAGCCTAAACTCAGACTTTACTTAGCCCAAACCCCTGAAGCATAAGAACATAACCTCAACCTTGGACTTTCCAAAACAATAGCTTGAGCTTCATGTCATGAGTATGTCATTAGTATGTCATTTCTATGTCGTTTTTATGTCATTAAGATGCACTTCAACAATCACTTAATTCATTGATATACAGTTATATAACACGTTTTCTATGTCGAATGTCATTAAATTCGAACAAAACTGATTATAAATTTCAGAAATCCATTAAAATGTTTGCCTCCATGAGTTCGTCGAGCGAAAGACCATTATTCAGATACTCTTTGGCCTTTCGATGGTTTACATTGAAATAATTGCCGAAAGATTTGGAAGTTAAGAGAAAAATATCTATCTTTGCAGCGACTACGAAAAAATTCGTAACGAAAAAATGCGTAATATGGAGAATCCTTTTAAATTCGGCACTATCGTAGAGGAAGACTACTTCACTGACAGAGTGGAGGAAGTCGCATATATAGAGCAGTTTGTAAAAAGCGCCAACCACTTGGTATTGATCAGTCCGCGTCGTTTTGGCAAGAGCAGCGTGGTTGCTAAAGCCGTGAAACAAACTGGTCGTAAGCATATCACAGTGAATTTGCAACAGGCCACCTCAGTATCCGACCTGTCAGCCAAACTGCTGAAAGAGTTCTTTAAGGTGCATCCCTTGGAGCGTGTGCGGCATCTGATAACCCACTTCCGTGTGATACCAATGATATCGACCAACCCCTTGACTGGTTCTATCGACGTATCGTTTCAGCCTGGAGTTGACGGTGTGATGCTTATCGAAGATGTGCTGACCCTGATAGAGAAAGCGCACTCGGAACAGGACCGGATGATTGTGGTGTTTGATGAGTTCCAGGAAATCCGCGACCTGTCTCCCAATCTTGACAAGCAGTTGCGCTCCATCATGCAGAAGCAGAAGAGCATCAACTATATCCTTCTCGGAAGTCAGGAGAGCATGATGACGGATATTTTTGAGAATAAGAAATCACCGTTTTACCATTTTGGCGAATTGATGCGTCTGGCCAAACTGCCTCGTGACGATTTCCATCGATATTTGTCGGACCGCTTGGCAGGATGTTATGCGGAGAACCATGCAGAATTGGCAGACAGGATTCTTGACTACACGAGTTGCCATCCCTATTATACCCAGCAATTGGCCGCTAATGTGTGGCAGATTGGAGTACTCCAGCCTTCTACAACAGACCCGATGCAAAAGGCAATTGACCATATTGTGACGACTCATGGCTTGGATTATGAGCGTCTGTGGATGAACTTTAATCGTACAAACAAATGGATTCTTCAGCGTTTGGTATCTGAGAAGCCGTTGCAGTCTGGTGAGTATCGCACAAGTACCATTTACAGTGCTTTGAAGCGCCTGCAAAAGGATGGCCACGTTATCTACTCTGACCATTATGAGTTAGAAGACCCGTTCTTCAAAGAGTGGATTTTGGTCAATAATAATTAATTCTTGACTTATGTACCTATTACTTCTCCTTAACTATGTTCTTTTTGAATAGTTACGGAGAGAGTGTTCTCGATACCGCCTCCTTAAATATGTTTAAAAGTATGGTTACGGAGGAGGTATCGCTTGGTTTTTCAATAAAACAAGTGTATATTTGCACAAAATTACGGCTCAAAATCTACATAGTGGGATTGTTCAGTCAGAAGTTGTAATGGACGATCTTTTTGTACTCTAAGTAAAGAATAATTATGAAAATATGTGTATTCTGTTCTGCGAATCAGCAGATTGATCCGGACTTCTTCGGCATGACCGAGGAGTTGGGAAGGTGGGCGGCCGAAAACGGCCACTCCATCGTATATGGTGGTGTGAACCAGGGACTGATGGAGTCTCTCGGCAAGGCTGCAAAGGAGGCTGGCGGCAGGACTATCGGCATTATTCCGATGATTGTCGAGAAGTCGGGAAGGACGAGTGACTATGTGGAAATCGAGATCCCCTGCGACAACCTGAGCGACCGCAAGCAGCTGATGATGGACCAGAGCGATGTGTTCATCGCCCTGCCTGGTGGGCTTGGGACGATTGATGAGATCTTCACGGTAGTAGCCTCGGCTACCATTGGCTATCATCAGAAGACCGTCATCCTCTATAATATGAAAGGTTTCTGGGACTCTCTGATTGCCCTGCTTGATGACTTGCAGGACAAAGGGATGATTCGAGGGAACTGGCAGGACTATATCAAAACGGCCGATTCCATCGAAGAAATCAGCCGTCTTTTATAAAAAAGCCTCGTAAACTGCGAGGCTTTAATCTCTGTTAATAAGTGGACATCTGTCTCATGAAAGCAGGCTGTCGGCCAACAGCTCCAGCTGTGCCTCGTCGGCAGACTTCATGCGAGAACGGATGGTGACCATGGGCTCTACAATCTCGCAGTCCTTCAGCCCATCTATCATCGAGCGCATGACCTTGCCAGCCGTAGGCATCCAACTGCCATTTTCGATGATGCCGAAGCGGCGCTTCTGATAGTTCTTAATCTGCAGGTGATAGAGGAAATCGTGCATCACGGGGAAAACGCCAGCGTCGTAGCTCGATGCAGCCACAACGACGGTGGGATAACGGAAAGCATCCTCGATGACCTCAGCCATATCGTCGCGGCTCAAGTCGCTCACCACCACTTTCTTGGCCCCTTTCTCGCGGAGTATCTCACCCATACGCTCGGCAGCTGCAGCCGTTCCGCCGTGAATGCTGGCATAGGCGATGAGTATGCCCTCGCTCTCGGGCTCGTACTTGCTCCATGTGTCGTATAGCTTGATGGCAGCAGCCAGTGGTTCACCTTTGAGCACAGGACCGTGCAGCGGACAGATGGCCTGAACATCGAGGGCGGCGGCCTTCTTCAAGACGCTTTGTACCTGCGTGCCATATTTGCCACAGATATTAAAATAATAGCGGCGGGCCTCACAAGCCCAGTCGTCAGTCTCATTAACCAATGCACCGAATTTGCCGAATCCATCGGCAGAGAAGAGCACTTTGTCAAAGCAGTCGTAGCTCATAATGACCTCTGGCCAATGCACCATAGCCGCTGAGATGAATTGCAGCGTGTGTTGACCAAGCTTGAGTGTATCGCCCTCCTTGACTATGATGACACGTCCCTCAAAGTTAAAGCCTTCGAAGAAGTTAGACAGCATCTTTGCAGCCTGAGCACTACACACCAGTTGCAGTCCAGGATAAGTCTCCAGCATCCATGCTATAAGGGCCGAGTGGTCGGGCTCCATGTGGTGAGCCACAAGGTAGTCTGGCTGGCGACCATTGAGTGCGGCTTTCAGGTTTGCCTTCCACGCTTCGCCTTTGCGACGGTCGGCAGTATCCAATATCGCAATCTTCTCATCGTCAATGAGATAGGAGTTGTAACTCATGCCCTCAGGCACCACATACTGACTCTCAAACAGATCGATGTCAAGATCGTCAACACCGATGTACTTAATGGTATCACTAATCATATTCATAATTTTGTATTATTTTCTTCCATTTCCTTCAGACAGACCTCCAACTCACGTTTCTTCTGATTGGCAAACGTTTCGTCGATGCTGTTGTGGATACTCTTGCAGACATTGGCGGAGAACTCACGGGCCTCGCCGATGAGGGCATCCCACTGTTCTGGGGTGAGTCCTGCTTCCAGCATATCACGGGTGATGCCGTTCTTCACCAGACCATAGACGAAGCCGGCATTGAAGTTGTCGCCTGCGCCGATGGTGCTGACGGTTTCCATCTGAGTGGTAGGATATTGACGGGCGAAACCGCCAGTGCCTCTCACCTCCACAGGTTCCGAGCCCTGAGTGTAGATGAAGTTCTTGCAGTAGAAAGAAATCTGCGCCTTATAGACTGTCTCGGCATCGTGCTTGTTGAACATCACCTCGAAGTCCTCCTGACTGCCTCTGACGATGTCGGCATACTCCAAGTTCTCCAGGATATTGGCGTTCAGCTTCACCACCTCGTTCTGATGCGAGGCGCGGAAGTTTACATCGTAGTAGATGATGGCTCCTTTTTCTCGGGCAAAATCCAGGAATCCCTGCACCTGCGGACGGATCACAGGATTAACGGCATAATAGGAGCCGAACATCACGATGTCATTGGGTTCTATCTCAGGAAGGACGAAGTCCAGGCGGTCGTGGGGGTGGTCTTTATAGAAGATGTACTCCGCGTCGTTCTTCTCGTTGAGGAACGCCAGCGATATGGGTGACTTGGATTCAGGATATACATTGATGCTGCTGGCATCGACGTGGTTATCCTCCAAGAATTGGATGATCTTTCTGCCCACACGGTCGTTGCCTGTCTCACTGATAAAGGCGGCCTTGATGCCAGCCCGTCCTAAGGAGATGACGCCATTGAACACAGAGCCTCCAGGCACGGCTCCTATCGGCTGTTCGTCCTTGAAAATGATGTCGAGAATCGTCTCGCCTATACCTATTACTTTTCGCATTGTTTTTACCTTTACGGGTGCAAAGATACGAAAAAAGCCACAGATTATACAGATTCTCACAGATTATTTTGTACCTTTGCGGCTGAAATGACGAAATACAATACATTTACGCTCGATAACGGCCTGCGAATGATTCACCTTCCAAGTGCTTCGCAGGTGGTGTGGTGTGGCTATGAGATTGCGGCAGGCTCCCGCGACGAGCAGCCTGGCGAAGAGGGATTGGCGCACTTCTGCGAGCACATGACTTTCAAGGGTACGGAGCGTCGCAGCGCCCTGCAGGTGATCAACGCCCTGGAGAGCGTGGGAGGCGAGCTGAATGCCTTTACCAACAAGGAGGACACCGTGTTCTATGCCGCCGTCACGAAGGAGCATTTCGCCAAGGCCGTAGAACTTCTGACGGATATCGTCTTCCACAGCCAGTACCCCCAGCAAGAAATCGATAAGGAAGTGGAGGTGATCTGCGACGAGATCGAGAGTTACAACGACTCGCCCGCCGAACTGATCTACGACGAGTTCGAGAACCTGCTCTTTGAGGGTCATCCCCTTGGGCATAACATCCTCGGTAAGGCTGAGTTGCTGCGCACCTTCACGACAGCCGATGCCCTGCGCTTCACGCGTCGTCATTATCGTCCTGACAATGCCGTGTTTTTCGTCTATGGCGATGTGGATTTCAAGCGACTTTGTGATAAGTTTACAGTTTACAGTTTACGGTTTACAGATGAATACACTATAGGCAGAAAGAAAGGAGGGCTTGCCAGCATATCATCTGTAAACTGTAAACCGTCAACTGTAAACAAAACTATCACCCTCGACCACAACACCCACCAGGCGCATGTGATGATAGGCACACAGGCTTATCGCTATGACGATCCTAGGCGCATGACGCTATACCTATTGAATAATATCTTAGGCGGCCCAGGGATGAACGCCCGTCTGAACCTCTCGCTGCGGGAGCGTCACGGATTGGTATATACGGTGGAAAGTTCGATGGCCTCCTATTCGGATACGGGTGTATGGAGTGTCTATTTCGGTTGCGACCATCACGACATTACTCGTTGCCAACGGCTTGTGCGTCGTGAGCTGGACCGTGTGATGCTGCGCCCGCTCTCTGCTTCGCAGCTGTCGGCAGCCAAGAAGCAGCTGAAGGGCCAGCTCGCCATCGCCTGTGACAACCGTGAGCAGTTCGCCCTTGACTTCGGGCGCAGCTACCTCCACCATGGACATGAGCGCGACATCGAGGCCCTCTTCCAACGTATCGATGGTGTGACGGCTGAAGACATACAACAAGTGGCCAATGAGCTTTTCCCCACTGGCCACTTGACGACGCTTGTCATCAGATAAAGACTCATGCGTATTTCAGGAGATACTGGCGGATGGTCTTCCTTGCCAGTCCCAGACGGTGTTCGACAGACTTATAGCCTTGGTCGAGCTGTTGGGATATCTCGCTGACCTTCATGCCGTCGTAGATGTGAAGACGATACACCTCTCGGCAGTTCTCCGGCAGACGAGCCAGTCTGCGTTCTATCCGTTCCATGATCTCACGGGCAGAATAGACCGACTCCACACTACTCACCTCTAACCTCTCACTTCTCACCTCTACCTTCTCACCTCTCTTGATATAATGCTCCAACTCCTCATGGCAGGAACGACGGCGATAATAGTCGGTGATGAGGTTGCGGGCTGTGGTATAGACCAGTGCTGGCATCGTCACCTCAGATATCATCTTGTCTGTAGTCAACAGCCTAAGGAAGACATTCTGTACGATGTCCTCCGCAGCGCTGCTACCTTGAAGGCGACTGCTGACGAATGCCAGCAGTTCGCCCCGATGAGCTTTGTAATAGTCTGATATAAGTAAATGATTATTCATCGATGAATGTCTGTTCACTCATTCTTGACCTTCTGGATGGTGCCGTCCTCATTGTAGAACAGGCGCTGCACCTTCAGCGAACGCAGATGGGTGATGTCGTTAGAGGGTACACAGTCGTGGTAGAACAGGAACCACTCGCCCTTGTACTCGACGATGCTGTGGTGGGTAGTCCAGCCCACGACGGGGTCGAGGAGCACGCCCTGATAGGTGAACGGGCCGTAGGGGTTGTCGCCGATGGCGTAGCAGAGGAAGTGGCTGTCGCCAGTGGAGTAGCTGAAATAGTATTTGCCGTTGTACTTGTGCATCCACGATGCCTCGAAGAAACGATGGGGGTCGCCGGCCTTCAGGGGCTGACCGTCTTTGTCGATGACGATCACATCGTGCGGAGCCTCTGCAAACTGCATCACATCATCACTCAGACGGACCACGCTGCTGGGCAGGGCAGGCACGTCGGCAGGAGCGAAGAGCTGTGTCTTCTTGTCAGCGGCAGGACCCAGGTCGATGCCTTCCTTCAGGAGTTGCTTGGGTGCCTTGTACCACTGGAGCTGTCCACCCCAGAGACCGCCGAAGTAGCAGTAGATCTGTCCGTCGTCATCCTTGAATACGCAGGGATCGATGGAGTAGGAGCCACGCATGGGGTGTTCCTGGGGGATGAACGGACCCTCGGGCTTGTCAGCCACAGCCACACCGAGGTGGAACACGCCGTTGTAGTCCTTGGCAGAGAAGATGAGGAAATACTTGCCGTCCTTCTCGACGACATCGTTGTCCCACATCTGCTTCTCAGCCCAAGCCACCTGCTCCACATCGAGGATCTTGCCGTAGTCGGTCACCTCACCGTTCTCCACGTCTTCCATGGAGATCACATGGTAGTCCTTCATCTGGAAGTGTCCGCCATCATCGTCGAAAGCAGCACCTGCCTCCCAGTCGTGGCTGGGATATACGAAGAGCTTTCCGTTAAACACATTGGCAGACGGATCTGCGTAATAGTCACTGGGATATAGATAACGTGGTTTCATAAACTGTATATTTTTAATGAGTAATTGTAAACCTTATATATGAGTATAGTCTTCTTGTTCAGCCAGGCGACGGCGGTCTGCCAGCTCTGCCTGCATATTCTCGTTATACTCCTTGCTGATGGGATAGAAGTACAGGGCTATCACACCGATGCCGAAGAGGACGGCCGGTACAATGCTTGACACCAGACGTATGCCCTCCATGGCCGTCTCGTTTTGGACAGCACTGCCGCCGGAGACATAGCCGAACATGCTGATGATCACACCGGCGATGGCGCCTCCCAGTCCCAGTCCCAGTTTCAGGGCCAGGGTGATGCCTGAGAAGCAAAAGCCAGTGGCACGACGGTAGTTCTCGTACTCGATATGGTCGGCCACGTCGCCAATCATGGCCCAAAGCAAGGGGACAGTCGGGGCGTATGCCAGTGACTTCAGAATGTTCAGCACGAAGATCAAACTGATGTCCGTCGGCGAGGGAATATAGAAAAGGGCGGTGAAGAAGGCTGTCAGCGAGAGACATACCATGAATACCTTTTTCTTTCCGTATTTGTTGG
>JAEETC010000022.1 GCA_016286585.1 Prevotella sp.
CTGCAGGTGTAGATGAATCGCTTTGGTACTTCGAAGGTCCTGCTGTGGTATTCGATTCTCAGGAGGATGCCTGCGAGGGAATCCTCGGCGGACAAGTGAAGAGCGGCGACTGTGTGGTGATTACCCATGAGGGTCCGAAGGGTGGTCCTGGTATGCAGGAGATGCTTTATCCCACCTCTTATATTAAGAGTATGCACATGGGTAAGGAATGCGCCCTGATTACCGATGGCCGTTTCTCCGGAGGCACCAGTGGACTGAGCATCGGCCATATCTCTCCAGAAGCTGCATCGGGTGGTAATATCGGTAAGATCAAGGATGGTGACATCATCGTCATCGACATTCCCTCGCGCAGCATCAACGTCAAACTCAGCGATGAGGAACTCGAAGCCCGTCCGCAGCAGCCCTTGAAGCGCAACAGAGTCGTTTCAAAGGCTCTCCGTGCCTACGCCCAGAGCGTCTCGTCTGCGGATAAGGGAGGTGTCAGGATTCTGACAGAGTAATATTTGAAGACATAGTAACATATTAACATATCGTATGTTAAAAGATAGAATTACAGGATCGAAGGCGCTGATGCGGGCGTTGCAGGCTGAGGGAGTGAAGACAATCTTCGGATACCCTGGCGGCAGCATCATGCCTGTTTATGACGCGCTCTTCGACTATACACGAGGCGAGAAGAAATGTTTCGACCATATTCTGGTGCGCCACGAACAAGGAGCCACTCATGCTGCAGAGGGTTATGCACGAGTCTCTGGTGAGGTAGGCGTAGCCTTGGTGACCAGTGGTCCCGGTGTGACCAATACACTCACGGGCATTGCCGATGCGATGCTTGACTCCACACCCATTGTTGTCATCGCTGGACAGGTGCCCATCTCGGCCCTCGGTACTGATGCCTTCCAGGAGGTGGATCTCGTGGGTGTGGCTCAGCCTATCTCGAAATGGAGCTATCAGATCCGTCATGCCGAAGACGTTTCCTGGGCTGTCAGCCGGGCTTTCTATATTGCTCGCACTGGTCGTCCAGGCCCAGTGGTGCTTGACTTTGCCAAGAATGCCCAAGTTGAAGAGATTGACTATAATCCACAGAAGGTCAATTTTATACGTTCCTATGTGCCTTATCCCAAGCTCGATGCAGATGCTGTCCGTCAGGCAGCAGAACTCATCAACCATGCCAAGAAGCCTCTGGCACTCGTTGGTCAAGGAGTGGAACTTGGAAATGCCCAGAACGAACTGAAAGCATTCCTTGAGAAGGCCGACATCCCTGCTGGTCGTACAATGCTCGGTCTTTCTGCCTTGCCCTCCAACCATCCGCTTAATGTCGGTATGCTGGGCATGCATGGCAACTATGCCGTGAATATGAAAGAGCAAGAGTGCGACGTGTTGATTGCCATTGGCATGCGTTTCTCAGACCGTGTGACGGGTAATCTGAAAACCTACGCCAAACAGGCGAAGATCATTCACCTCGATATCGACCATAGTGAGATTGACAAGAACGTGAAGACCGATGTGGCGGTGATAGCTGACTGTAAGGAGTCGCTGCCTGCCATCACGGCTTTGTTGGACAGGAATAACCATCAAGAGTGGCGTGATTCCTTCAAACCGCTTGATGAACAGGAACGTGTGAAAGTCATTGAACCCGCTATCCATCCGAAAGAAGGTCCGCTGTTGATGGGTGAGGTCGTTCATGCGGTGGCAGAACAGGCTCCTGACGATGCCGTACTCGTGACGGATGTCGGTCAGAATCAATTGTTTGCGACACGCTACTTTAAGTATCACCATAAGCGTAGTATATGTACCAGTGGTGGTCTTGGAACGATGGGTTATGGTATGCCAGCCGCCATCGGAGCCACCTTTGGAGCACCTGACCGAACCGTCTGCTGTTTCATGGGTGACGGTGGTTTTCAGATGTGTATAGAGGAACTTGGCACCATCATGGAGCAGAAAGCCCCCGTGAAGATGATTGTGATGAACAACCACTATCTCGGTAATGTGCGCCAGTGGCAGGATATGTTCTGGATGCGTCGTAAGTCGTTCACGAAGATGATGAACCCCAACTACGCACATATTGCCCAGGGCTATGGTATTCCTTACCAGGCTGTGACAGACCGCAAGGATCTGACTGCTGCTATCGGGAAGATGCTGTCTACGAAAGGTCCGTATATCCTCGAGTGTGCCATCCTTGAAGAGGACAATGTACTGCCCATGACGCCTCCGGGTATGGATATCGATAAGATGATGCTGGAGATTTAAGATTGAAAATTGAAGATGGAAGATTGAAATGGAAGAAAAGAAACTCTATACATTATTGGTTTACTCCGAGAACGTGGCTGGTATCCTGAATCAGGTGACGGCAGTCTTTACCCGTCGACAGGTGAACATTGAGAGTCTGAACGTGTCGGCCTCCAGTATTCCTGGTGTTCATAAGTACACCATCACCGCCTGGAGCGACGAAGACCAGATTATCAAGATAGTCCGTCAGATAGAAAAGAAAATCGATGTGGTGAAAGCCAACTATTTCACCGACGACCAGCTGTTCATCCGTGAGTCGGGCCTCTATAAGCTCGCTACGCCGATGGTGCTGGAGAACCCCGAGATCTCACGTACCATCCGCCGTTTCGATGCCCAGATCATTGAGGTAAACCCCACCTATACTATTGTGATGAAACATGGAGTCACTGAGGATATTATCTCCCTTTTCCGTGCCCTTGATACCTTCGGCTGCGTGCTGCAGTACACCCGTAGTGGCCGTATTGCCGTCACTCGTGGCATGCAGGAGCAAGTGAGTGAGTTCCTCGAACAGAGGGAGAGCGAGAGTTAGTTTTGTTTACGGTTTTTCAGTTTACGGTTTACAGATGATTACACTTAAAAGCAGATGGGCGAAGATTGTGGTAGTGGTATTCTCTCACTTCTCACTTCTCACCTCTCACCTCTCAGCCCAGACACAGCGCTACGTCGGAGGCGACATCTCCGTGTTGTTAAAGTATGAGGAGCAGAATGCCACTTATTTCGACAAAGAAGGTGGTAAAATAACGGATTTGCTTGTCTTCCTCAAGGAACAAGGATGGAATACGATGCGTGTTCGTCTCTTTGTAGACCCCTCAAAAGATACTGACAAGAACGTGTGTCAGGATCTGGAGTATGTAAAAAGACTCGGCAAACGCATTAAGGATGCAGGTCTCTTCTTTATGCTCGACTTCCACTACAGCGATACATGGGCAGACCCGGGAAAACAGACAGCGCCATCATCTTGGGCAGTATATAGTTGGCATCCGGAAGAAACCTTCTATAAGTACACGAAAGAATCCCTTGAGGCACTTGTTGCAGAAGGTGCCACGCCAGACCTGATCCAGACGGGTAATGAGATATCTTTTGGCATGCACTGGGGGTACAAGGATTCAAACGGACAGTTCGTGGACTATGGACAGTTAAGTGGAAAGTTAGAGGCCAACAGCAACTGGTCAGCTTATAAGGACACCAACTGGGACAATTTCACTAAGTATCTAAAGGCCGCAGGCAAGGCCTGTCGTGAGGTCTGTCCTGAGGCAAAGATCATCATCCATACGGAACAGTGTGCCAATAATGCTCCGCTTGATGTTGCTTTTTTCAAGCGCATCCAAGAAAATGAGATTGACTACGATATCATAGGTACCTCATACTATCCCTATTATAAGGGTGTGCTTTCCAATCTCGACAAAGGCCTGACACAATTGGAAAAGAATTTCCCCGACAAAGAGATTCAACTTGTGGAGACAGGATATCCTTCAAAGTGGGCGATGGGTGATTTTGACTATTCTAAGACCTATCCCTACAGTAACGAAGGACAGCGCAAATATACAGCCGATCTCATTACTATGCTTAAGAAACATCCACAGGTGAACGGCCTTTCATGGTGGTACGCTGAAGCCAATGCCAAAGGTTGTACGGGCAGTCTCTCCACAGGCTGGTACAATGCTTCGCTTTTTGACAACGAGACGGGTCGTGCCCTGCCTGCCCTCTACGAACTGAAGGCATTTCTTGAAAACTCTACCGCCATTACCATCCCTTTTAAGGATGGGGTGGAGAAGGCCGCAGTCTGGTATACCCTTCAGGGTATCCGCCTCTCAGAGAAGCCCCGTCGTTCTGGACTGTATTTAAAAAATGGAGAAAAAACATGGATAAAATAGGATCTTATGAATTTCTGGCTGAACCCTTCCACTGCGATTTTTCGCAGCGACTCTTTATGGGTCACCTTGGCAACCACATGCTCAACGCAGCCGACTTCCATTCCTCGGCCCGTGGCTTTGGTATGAAATACCTCATGACTATTCAGCGCTCGTGGGTGCTCTCTCGTCTCGCCATCGAGATGGAAGAGATGCCACAGCAATACACCAAGTTCAATGTCGAAACATGGGTAGAGAGCGCCATGCGCTACTTCACCTCGCGTAACTTCCGTATAGTAGGGGATGACGGTCATGTTTATGGCTATGGTCGTTCCATATGGGCGATGATCGATACCGAGAGCCGCCAGCCAACCGATATCTTCTCCATCGACAATGGTGCCATCAACAACTGGATCGTCAAGGACAAGGAATGTCCCATTGATAAAGGTGGTCGTGTAAAGATGTCTGAAGAGGGTGAACTTGTACGGACCATTGATACCTATTATCATGATATTGACATCAACGGCCACGTCAATTCCGTAAAATACATTGAGCACGTGCTCGACCTTTGGCCCCTTGACTGGTATCGTACGCATCGTATTCACCGGTTCGAGATAGCCTATGTGGCCGAGGCCCATGAGGGAGACCAGCTCTCTTTCTACAAGGAAACGGCTGACAATTCGACCGGCAACTCATTTAACGTCCGTATCGTTAAGACCTCTCCAGACAATCCCGATCCCATCGAGGTATGTCGCAGTAAGGTTGTTTTTATAGCAGAACATTAAATAATATAAAGTATGAATACAAAACTGATAATCATTCTCATGAATCTGCTTTTCTGCTGTGCCACAGTCAGTGCACAGGACGATCAGAAAAGCGACCTTCAAAAACGTGCCGAGGCAGTTGACCCCACGCAGAACATCGCTTCCGCACGTTCGCTGTTTATCCACGCCTTCAATGACTACTACAACAAAGGTCAGATCGCCCAGGGTGTAGAATGTGCTGTCAAGGCCACAGCTCTCTACTACAAGGAGAACTACTACAAGGAAGCCTTCGACCTCTTACGCCGTGCCGACGAAGTGGTCAATGCTGCAAGTCTCAGCAGTAGTGAGAAGGCTGCACTTCATTACCCTGTCACCAAAGAGCGACTGCAGATGTATATCAAACTCAGAAAAAGTGATAGTGCCAAAGACCAACTCAATATCCTTGAGAACCTTGCATCGCAGTCAGGACAGGAGAGCGTGAAGAATGACCTTCTTTATACAAAAGCCATCTATTACTACACGTTCGGCATGAATGCACAAGGCAATGCCGTTTTTAAGGAGATGGCCGACAAACTCACTGCCCAGAAGGACTATGACAAGGTCGACGAAGTGTACAAGACGCTTATCGCCAATGGTCGTCGTAGTAACAATGCCAACATGGTGGCACAGTCTTATAGTAATTATATTGCTTGGAAAGACTCCACCAATGCTCTGAAGCACGCCGATGAAATCAAGGCGTTGAAGGAACAGATTGCCAGTCAGAAAGCAACCATCGATGACAAGGACAGTTCGCTGACCGCCCGCCAGCTGATCATTATCGGACTTGGCATCCTGGCAGCCGCCCTGGCAGCCGCCTTAGCTGTGGGAGCTGTCATCCTGCTCCGTTTCATCCTCCTTACTCGCAAGCAAAAGAAGACCATCACACTGGCTGATGAGAGTAATGCCCTTAAGGCCAAGTTCATCAGCAATATCTCTGCACAACTCGAGCCTACCTTAATAAAACTCGACAAGAGTGTTCCTGAAGTGCAGGCGCTGCTCGACTTCTCTGAGCACATCCAGACGCTTTCTGAATTGGAGAACAGGACCGAACCGGTGGATGTGGAAGAGACGCAAATGCAGTCGTTCTGTAAAGACCTGATAGAACAAGTCCGCGACAAAGTCAAGGCGGGTGTCAATCTGACGGTGAACGCACCGAACCTGAGTGCCAACATCAACCGAGAGTATGTCTCTCATATTCTGCTCCATTTGCTCACCAATGCTGCAGAATACACGCCTGCCAACGGAACCATCAGTCTGGAGTTCAAGAAGCGAGGTCCCCATGCTTACCAGTTCCTTGTCTCTGACACCGGTGAAGGTATACCAGTAGAGAAACGGGATGATGTGTTCAAGCCCTTCCTGGAGATTCGTGACCTCACGACGGGTGACGGTCTCGGTCTGCCCATCTGTAAGAAGATGGCCCAGAAAATGAATGGGGACCTCGATATCGATCCCGCCTTCACAAAGGGTACACGCTTCACCCTTGATCTCCATGCTTGATCGAAAGGTGAGAGGGCTGAAGGCTGTCTTTGCCGTAATTGTCATTGGCGGTTTTGTCGCATGTGGTGAAGGGAGAAGGGCGTCAGGCTTTATGCTCAGCCCCGAAGAGATGAGAAGAGCCCATATTGACCTCGTCGATTCATTGACTCTTCATCCCGACTCGATAGACGGAATCGAGGAATTAGCCTCGATAACAGCTGATGCGTGGATGTTAATTGATGACTCGACGGGGTTGGTATTCAGTTCAAAGAATGCCAACAAGTTGGTGTGCATGGCATCCATCACAAAGATGATGACCTGCCTGCTGGCTTTGGAAAACGGCAATTTGGACGACTCTGTGTATATTGACGAAGATTCGTATATTGCCAAGGATTCCCGTGTCAAGCTTGGAGACGGTTTTCTCCTGAGTGATTTGATAGATGAGATGATGCTCATCAGCGACAATGACGCAGCTTATGCCATTGCCAAACATATAGGAGGCGACACGCTTAGTTTTTGTGAGATGATGAACGAAAAGGCTGCCTATCTGGGCATGGAGAACACTCACTTTGCTAATCCAAACGGCGTTCCAAATATCGACAACTACAGCACCGCCAACGATCTGATAAAGTTATGCCGTTATGCTATGCGTGACAGCTCCTTTGCCAGTATAGTTGGTACTGCTGAAAAAGACATCCCTCTGCTCGATGGGCGGCATATGCCCTGTCATAATACCAATGTCCTTCTAAACTCATACGAAGGGTGCATCGGTATTAAAACGGGTTATACCCGTCAAGCAGGCTATTGTCTAGCCTCGGCTGCCACTCGTGAAGGTAGGACACTCTATCTCGTCCTTCTTGGCAGTCGCAGTATGAGTACCCGATTCACAGAGTCAGCTCTTCTGCTTGACTATGGCTTCGATAAGTTGGCCCCAAATACTTAAATTATGTAGAAAGATGAAATATAATTTGGCTATTTGATAACAAATTGGTAACTTTGCACGCGAATTTCAAAAGATAACATTTAAAAACAAAAGCTATTATGGCAGAAATGAATTTCGGTGGCGTGATGGAAACAGTAGTCACCAGCAAGGAGTTCTCTTTGGAGAAAGCACGTGAAGTATTGAAAAATGAGACCATCGCCGTGATTGGTTACGGTGTGCAGGGACCTGGTCAGGCCTGTAACCTGCGCGACAACGGTTTCAACGTGATTGTTGGTCAGCGTCAGGGTAAAACCTACGACAAGGCTGTGGCCGACGGTTGGGTTCCCGGTGAGACACTGTTCTCTATCGAGGAGGCTGCCGAGAAGGGTACCATCCTCTGCATGCTTCTGAGTGATGCTGGTCAGATTCAGCAGTGGCCCACTATCAAGAAATATCTGAAGCCGGGTAAAACACTGTATTACTCTCACGGCTTTGCCATCAACTGGAGCGATCGCACGGGTGTCATCCCCCCGAAGGATGTCGACGTTATCATGGTGGCTCCAAAGGGTTCAGGTACCAGCCTCCGCACAATGTTCTGCGAGGGTCGTGGTCTGAACTGCTCATATGCTGTTTATCAGGATGCTACCGGCAAAGCCAAGGAGAAGACACTCGCCTTCGGTATCGGTATCGGTGCCGGCTATATGTTCGAGACGACCTTCCAGCGTGAGGCTACTTCAGACCTCACCGGTGAGCGCGGATCGTTGATGGGTGCCATCCAGGGTCTGCTGCTGGCACAGTATGAGGTGCTCCGTGAGCACGGACACTCTCCCTCGGAGGCTTTCAACGAGACCGTTGAGGAGCTGACACAGAGCCTTGGCCCGCTCTTTGGCGCGAAGGGTATGGACTGGATGTATGCCAACTGCTCGACCACCGCTCAGCGTGGTGCACTGGACTGGGCTCCCCGCTTCCACGATGCCATTAAGCCTGTGATGGAGTGGCTGTACTACTCGGTGCAGACGGGTAATGAGGCACAGATCACCATCGATGCCAATTCGAAGCCCGACTACCGTGCTGGTCTGGAGAAGGAACTCGAGGCTATGCGCAACCAGGAGATGTGGCGCGCTGGCGAGACCGTGCGTAAGCTTCGTCCAGAGAACCAAGACGTATAAGTTAACATAGATTGCGGGGGTGCGTAGCGTACCTCCGCAATTCATTTTAAACACAATATGGGAAAATTAGTAATCAATTCGTATGATGAATTTGCAGCGCATCTGGGACAGGAACTCGGTGTCTCTGACTGGCTGCTGATCGACCAAGACCGTATCAACCTCTTTGCCGATGCCACACTGGATCACCAGTGGATCCACGTCGATGTGGAAAGGGCTAAGGAAGAGAGTCAGTACCACAGTACCATTGCCCATGGCTACTTGACACTCTCTGTGCTGCCTTATCTGTGGGACCAGATCATTGAGGTAAACAATATCAAGATGCTCGTGAACTACGGTATGGATAAGATGCGTTTTGGACAGCCTGTGGTGACGGGCTCTCGTGTGAGGATGACCACGAAACTGCACAACATCCAGAACCTGCGTGGCATCTGTAAGGTTGAGATTGACTTCAAAATAGAGATTGAGGGACAGCGCAAGCCTGCTTTGGAGGGTATCGCTTCATTCCTATACTATTTTAATTGATATTTATGGGAGGATTCTTTGGAACCATATCTACAAAGTGTTGCGTCAACGACTTGTTCTACGGTACAGACTACAACTCTCACCTCGGAACCCGTCGTGCAGGACTGGTGACTTTCGACCAAGAGAAAGGCTTTAGCCGTAAAATCCACAATCTGGAACGTGACTATTTTCGCTCGAAGTTCGAAGATGAGCTCGATTCTTTTTCTGGCCATCAGGGTATAGGTGTCATTAGTGATACTGACCCACAACCTATTCTTGTGAACTCACACTTGGGGCGCTATGCGGTAGTGACTGTAGCGAAGATAAACAATCTGGAAGAAATTGCGCAAGAACTGCTGGATCGTAGAATGCATTTCAGCGAGTATTCCGCCAATACCATCAATCAGACGGAGCTGGTGGCATTGCTCATCAATATGGGACGCACTTTCGTTGAAGGTATCAATCTTGTTTATAAGAAGATAGAGGGTTCATGTTCGATGCTCATCCTTACTGAGAAGGGAATCATTGCCGCCCGCGACTTCTTAGGGCGAACACCAATCGTTGTTGGAAAGAAAGAGGGAGCTTATGCCGTTTCGAGTGAAACGACGAGTTTCCCGAATCTCGACTATCACCGTGTGAGAGACCTGGGACCTGGGGAGATTGTTTATCTGACACACGACACGATGGAAGTGCTACAAGAACCCTTCAAGCGAGAACAGATCTGCTCGTTCCTGTGGGTGTATTATGGTTTCCCTGCTTCAGACTATAATGGCATCAATGTAGAAGCCGTACGTGAAGCTAATGGTAAGAAGATGGGTGAGACTGATGAAACGGAGGTTGACAGTGTCTGCGGTGTGCCAGATTCAGGTGTTGGTATGGCATTGGGCTATTCTGAGGGCAAGGGAGTACCTTATAAACGGAGTGTGTTGAAGTACACTCCCACATGGCCTCGTTCATTCACACCGGGTAATCAGGAACGTCGGTCATTGGTTGCAAAGATGAAACTCATTCCAAACCCCTCACTGTTGAAGGGCCAGCGTGTGGTGTTCTGCGATGATTCTATCGTGCGTGGCACACAGCTAAAAGATAATGTGAAGACCTTCTTTGATTATGGAGCTAAGGAGGTACACTGCCGTATCTCCTGTCCACCGCTGGTATATGGCTGTCCTTTCATCGGCTTCACCACCTCGAAGAGTGATATGGAACTGATCACGCGACGTATCATTAAGGATTTTGAGGGCGACGACAAGAAGAACCTTGAGAAATATGCACAGACCGACTCCCCTGAGTACAAGCGAATGGTGGCGGAGATTGCCAAGCGTTTAGGACTGACGACGCTGAAGTTCGCTCGTCTGGAAGATCTCGTGGAGGCCATTGGTATGCCGAAATGTAAGCTCTGCACGCATTGTTTCGATGGTAGCAGCTATTGTCATGAACATGATGATGAAGATGAGCGACAGCTGAAGTTGGAGTTTTAGTTGATGGTTTACAGTCTACGGAGGAGGCCGTCTTCTTGGCGAATATATTCCTCTTGTAGCAAATAGTCAAGCGCGGCATCCAGTTCGTCTACGGGCAACTGGATGCCGCGTAACTCTGTAATGGGGTGGGGCTGCCCGTCGTCAAGCAGACGGAGAATTTGTTCCATCGCATGGTTATGTCTGGGCTCTGATACTAATCCCTCTTTGCTATGGCTCAAGCATACGTCGCACGACCCGCAGTCGTGAGTGTCAGTTTCACCAAAATAGCTGAGCAACTGTCGACTACGGCAGATATGGTCATTGGTGGCATACGTAATGACAGCATGGATTCGTTGACGGAACTGAGTCAGGCGCTCCTCATATACGGAAGGTGAGAATTGTATGAGTTCCTTATCCTCACGTCGTTGGGTGTAATGTATGTAAGGGGTCTTCTTTTGTGGGATAAAGTGCAGGATGTGGCGCTGGCTGAGTTCTTTCAACGTTTGGTACACCTGTTGTGGCTGCATGGCGCTTTGACTGGCCAGGAACCCCTCGTCAATATAATGGTAGTCGGTAAAGAGTCCGCCGTAATTACGTAATAATGCAGTGATGATTTTTTCTTCTTGAGAGGTATTGTTCTCTAATTTGTATAGTTCTCCCCGGCTGATGGTGAACTTCAGTCTTGCCTGGTTGTCCTGTTCTTCTGTATATTCGATATATCCGGCTCTGCTGAGAATTTTCAGAGCAGAGTCAACCTTGATGGGAAAGTGGTGAAAGGTGTGGCAGAATTGATCGATATTGAACTCAAAGGTGTGTCCATAGCCAGAGCCAATACCTATCTGGTAGTAGAAGGCCAGATGCTCATAGACCTGACGGATATAATCTTTGTCGGGAAAGGTGTCGGTAATTCGTTTCTCAAGTTTACGTTGGTCGGCACCATTATAGAGAAGTACGGCGTATGATCGTTTGCCGTCACGTCCGGCACGTCCGGCTTCCTGGAAGTAGGACTCAATACTGTCTGGACAGTCTATGTGAACAACAAGTCTGACATCGGGCTTGTCAATCCCCATACCAAATGCATTGGTGGCCACCATCACACGGATCCTGCTTTCCTGCCAGGCCTGTTGCCGTTCTTCCTTCACACTTGTGTCGAGTCCGGCATGATAGAATGTGGCGGAGATGCCTGCCTTCGTGAGCAGTTCGGCATATTCCTTCGTACGCTGACGGCTGCGGGCATAGACGATGGCGGTGCCAGGCATGCTGTTGAGGATATGGATGAGCTGTTCGCGCTTGTCGTTCGTCTGTCGCACGACGTAGACGAGGTTCTTGCGCTCGAAGCTCATGCGGAAGACGCTGAACTCCTTATTCGATAACTTATCGCAGATATCCTCTACCACCTGCGGTGTCGCAGTGGCGGTGAGCGCCAGGACAGGAACACCAGGCAAAAGCTTACGGATATTTGCGATCTCGAGATATGAAGGACGGAAGTCATAGCCCCATTGCGAGATACAATGTGCCTCATCGACTGTAATAAGGCTTACATGCATGTGGCGCAGCTTGTTCTGGAAGAGTTCTGAGCCCAGTCGCTCTGGGGAGACATAGAGCAGTTTCACGTCGCCGAAGATACAGTTCTCAAGTGTGATGATGATTTCCTCACGGGTAAGTCCAGAATAGATGGCTGCAGCCTTAATGCCCCGACGAAGCAGATTGTCGACCTGATCCTTCATCAGCGCGATGAGGGGTGTGATGACAATAGTGACACCTTTCATCGCAAGTGCCGGCACCTGGAAGGTGATCGACTTTCCTCCGCCCGTAGGCATCAAGCCAAGCGTGTCGTGCCCAGCACCTATTGACTCGATGATCTCCTGCTGAATGCCTCTGAAGTTATCATAGCCCCAGTACCGACGCAGGATCTCTCTATATTTCTCACTATCCACAGTCTGGCCTGGCGTCAATCTTCTGAGGGCTTGATGTCTTCAATCTGCAGCTGCACTTCGCTTCGTTTGTAAATATTGTCCTCGATGGTGTAGACAATATCGAAGGAGCGCTTCGACTTGATGTATTTGGCCGACTCGCTTTGTCCGAAGGCGATGCCGTTGAGTACATTACTTGACTTGGAATCCACCAGCTCCAGCTTGATATGTTCTTGTTGACGGCCCACCACTTTCGAAGTGCCGTAGTCATAGACGTTCCTTGTGCAGAAGATGGGTTTGGGATTGTCAGGACCGTGTGGCGCGAGCTTCTTCAGATCGTTATGCAGCTTCTTGGTTACGTCTTTGAAATCGATTTCGGCATTGATGTCGAGTGTGGCCTCAGTCTGTTCGGGGAGGATATGCTCGTCGACATATTTCTGGAAGCGCCGTCTGAATTCCGGGATGTTCTCAATCTTCATGGAGAGACCGACGGCATAAGTATGTCCGCCGAAATTCTCCAGCAAGTCGCGACAGTTCTTAATAGCGTCATAGATATCGTATCCGGCAACACTCCGGGCAGAGCCTGTAGCCAAACCGTTGAATTTGGTGAGCACCACCGTCGGGCGATAATAGAACTCTGTCAGTCTTGATGCTACAATGCCAATGACACCCTTTTTCCAGTTTTCATCGTAAAGCACTATACTCGATGGATGATCCTGGTTCACCAGCTTTTCCACAATCTGATTGGCCTCCTCGGTCATCTGCTTGTCTACATCCTTACGTTGCTCATTATATTCGTTGATGAGATGAGCCTTGGTCAGGGCTTTGGCAAAATCACGTTCTACAAGCAGGTCTACGGCTTCCGTTCCGTTCTGCATTCGTCCTGAGGCATTGATACGGGGTCCGATCTTAAAGACGATGTCGCTCATGGTGATCTCCCGCCCTGTCAAACCGCAGATGTCCATAATAGCCTTCAGACCCATGGATGGGGTGGTGTTCAGTTGTTTCAGTCCGTGATAGGCCAGTATGCGGTTCTCGCCCATGATGGGTACGATGTCTGCAGCAATGCTGACGGCACAGAAGTCGAGCAGAGGGATGAGCTTTGAGAACGGGATGCCGTTGTTTTTGGCAAAAGCCTGCATGAACTTAAAGCCTACGCCACAACCGCAGAGGTGCTTGAAGGGGTAGGTGGAGTCTTCCCGTTTCGGATTGAGGATGGCAACGGCATCAGGCAACTCATCGTCTGGCACATGATGGTCGCAGATGATGAAGTCAATGCCCAATTGCTTGGCATAGGCAATCTCTTTGATGGCCTTGATGCCGCAGTCGAGGACAATAATCAATTTAATACCTTGTTCCGCCGCATAGTCCAATGCCTTGATACTGATACCATATCCCTCCTCATAACGGTCTGGGATGTAATATTCAATATTGGAATAGAACTGCTGTAGGAACTTGTACACCAAAGCTACCGCCGTACATCCGTCAACGTCGTAGTCGCCGTAGACCATAATGCGCTCTTTCCGCCCCATGGCGTCATTCAGTCTGTCTACTGCCACGTCCATGTCATTCATCAGGAACGGGTCTATCAGTTCGTTTAGCATCGGACGGAAGAATCGCTTGGCCGCACTCTCCGTCTTGATGCCCCGCTGAATGAGCAGGTCTGCGAGGATCGGACTCATGCCGATCTTCTCTCCCAGCTCCTTAGCCGCCGTCTTTTGTTCTGATGTAGGTGGTTCGTAATTCCATTTGAAATGCATTAATATATTTATTTTTTTATTCTTGTCGCTTTGGTAGCCAAACTGCTGTGCCAGACTCGAAAAGAGCCTATTACGGCAATTTAGCGCCCAAAGGTAAGCATAAAAAATGAAAAAAAGGCATAATCTGCGTAAAATTTAACAGATTATGCCCTTTTTAACAAATCAAAGGCTGTTTCTCAGATGCCCAGCTTCTTGCGGATTTCTGCCGGGATGGCGTTCTTGTTGATGAGGAAGTCCATCGTGTTGGCGGCGATGAAGGTCTTGGTCATATACCAGATGCCCTTGTAGTCGCCGCTCTCACCCCAGGAGTTCTGCACCATGTAATACTCTTTTCCGTTCTGGTCCTTGGCCACACCGAAAATGTGCATGCCGTGGTCGTCGGTCAGCTGCCAGTTGTCGAAACGCTCCTGACGCATCTCCTGTGTCGGTACGATCTCAGGAACGGTGCATCCCAGCGAGTCGATGATGTTGCGCTTCTTCTCGGCAGCCAGTTTCAGCCAGCGGGCCATGTCGCTGCCGGCGAGACTCTGTGCAGCCTTGCTGTCAACGGCGTAAGCCAGTCCCTTGCGGGTAAAGCCCTCTTCCGACACGTCGCCGCCCCAGGCTACGGTATAGCCGTTGTCGATGGCGTTGTCGATGATCTGCATCATCTCGTCCATCGGCACGTTATAGCTCAGCGGGAAGCGCCAGTTGTCCTGCACCTCCACGGCGAAGGCCGTGTAGAAGGGATGGTGGGTGTAGCTGGTGATGCTCACATAGTCGTTGAGGTTAATGCCGAGGCTTTCCATAAACTTCTTCGGGGTGTATTTCTTTCCCTCGTAGGTGAACTCCTCCGGACATTTGCCGAGATAGGCGTCGAGGATGCCCTGCAGTCCGACCTTCCACTGGTTGGAGATCTTCTTGGCATCGCTCTTGGCGACGGCGGCCACGTAAGGCTCGAGCAGTGAGAAGAACTCGTTGAAGTTGTTCAGGGAGTCACCATAGAGCGAGCCTGGGAAAGGCATGGCCTCCAGCGGACAGATACCGTGGTTCTTCAGCGTGGAGAGCACATCTTCGGCAGAGCCGCCCTGAGCGAACTGGCAGTCACCGTGGTAGCGTACCACCTGAATGGCGCGCTCCATATAGGTCTTGTTGGCTACGAAGGCCTCGCAGAGAGTGTAGCGCTTGCCTGTGGCTTTCAGGATCTCTGCCTCGAAGAACGAGAGGGTAGAGTAGTCCCAGCACGTACCCGAACGGTTCTGGTCCTTGATGGTGGTGATGGGGTTCTCCTTGATGATGGTGAATACAGGCTTGTTAGCGTCTTTGGCGGCTTCCTTCTTCTTGGCAGCCGATGCACTGAGGGCGATCATCGCCATGAGTGCGATAGTTAAAATCTTCTTCATTGTTTATTATTATTGTTTAATGTTAGATCCTTGGGATGATACGGGATGCGCTTCGAACCGAGGAAGCGGCACCCGTTCTTCGTGATCAGCAGGTCGTCCTCGATGCGGATACCGCCGAAGTCCTTGTAGGTCTCCAGCTTGTCGAAGTCGAGGAACTCCTTACAATGTCCGCTGGCCTTCCACTCGTCGATGAGGGCGGGGATGAAATAGATGCCGGGCTCGTCTGTGAGCACAAAGCCCTCCTGCAGCCGTCGGCCCATGCGTAGACAGTTGGTGCCAAACTGCTCCAGGTTCGGGCGTGTCTCCTCGTCGAAGCCCACGTAGATCTGTCCCAGTCCCTCCATGTCGTGCACGTCCATACCCATCATGTGTCCCAGTCCGTGAGGCAGGAACATGGCGTGGGCACCGGCCTTCACAGCCTCGTCCACATCGCCCTTCATCAGTCCGAGCTCCTTCAGCCGCTCCGTCATCCGACGGCACACGGCGAAGTGCACGTCCATATACTTCACGCCAGGCTTGGCCACCTCGAGCACGTAGTCGTGACACTCCTCCACAATCGAGTAGATCTCCAGCTGCCGCTGCGTGAACCGTCCGTTGACGGGCATCGTGCGGGTGTGGTCCGAGCAGTAGTCGTTGAGCTCGCATCCAGCATCGCAGAGCACCAGCCGTCCGTCCTCCAGCTCAGCGTCCGACGGATTGCCGTGCATGATTTCGCCGTGTTGTGAGAAGATAGTCGCAAAACTGTTGCCCTGGGCCAGCGAGCGGGCGATGCCGTCCACCTGTCCGGCCACGAACCTCTCCGTCACACCGGGCTTGATGAGCATCTGTGCCGTCGTGTGCATCACGTAGCCCACGTCGCAGGCCGCGTCGATATAGGCAATCTCCTCGGCACTCTTCGTGGCCCTCATCTTCACCACCGCCTGTATCAGCGGCAGCGAGGCTTTCTCCTTCTGCTGCGAGGGATGGATGCCCAGCAGGTCCATGATCTGTATCTTCGTGTCGAAGCGGTAGGGTGGGAGGAAGTGCTTATTGACCATGGCCCATGGACCATTGACCATTTTTGCCAAGTCGGCCATCGGGGCGGTCTTCGCGATGCCCACCTCTGCGGCGAGATCGGCCACAGAGGGCGTAAAGCCCATCCACACGATGTCCTCCACGTCAATGTCGTCGCCGAAGAGCCATTCCTCGTCGTTGTCGATATCGATCACTCCCACCAGACCGTCACGGTGCTGGCCGAAGTAATAGAGGAACGATGAGTCCTGCCGCATCGGCGCATACGCGTTGGCGGGATAGTTGGCGGGCGACTCGTTGTTGCCGAAGAGGACGATCACACCGTTGCCCACGAGTCTTTTCAACTCCTGCCGCCGCCTGATATAAGTGTCTTTGCTAAACATAACCAGTTTTAATTATACAATTTTGATGCAAAGATACACATTATTTTGGACATAATATCTATTTATACATTTTTTTAGACATAAGAACATAAGTACATAAATTTTTGCCAATCATGGCGCAGCCAATATGTTCTTATGTTCTTCTGTCTAAAAAAAAATATATGTTCTTCTGTCCTTCTGTCTTTAAAAAATATTTGTTCTTATGTTCTTCTGTCTGAAAAAAAATACCTACCTTTGCACCCGATTTGTAAAATATGTCTATATGGGAAAAGTAATATTGACCGGTGACCGCCCCACCGGAAAGCTCCACTTAGGGCACTATGTCGGCTCACTGCGCCGTCGTGTCGAATTACAGAATCAGGGTGACTACGACCGTATGTTCGTCTTCATGGCCGACGTGCAGGCCCTCACCGACAATGCCGACAACCCCGAGAAGATCCGTCAGAACATCATCGAGGTGGCACTCGACTACCTTGCAGCAGGACTTGATCCAGAGCGCTGCATACTGTTCATACAGAGTCAGATACCAGAACTCGCAGAGCTCACCACCTATCTGATGAACCTCGTCTCCGTCAGCCGCGTCCAGCGCAACCCGACGGTGAAGACCGAAGTCAAGATGCGTGGCTTCGAGGGTGAGAGCATCCCCCTCGGATTCTTCTGCTATCCTGTGTCGCAGGCTGCCGACATCACCCTCTTCAAGGCTACCACCGTCCCCGCCGGCGAGGATCAGGAGCCGATGCTCGAGGTCTGCCGCGAGCTGGTGCGCCGCTTCAATCAGATCTATGCCCCCGTACTCGTGGAGCCGAACATCCTGCTGCCCGAGAACCTCACCGCCCGTCGTCTGCCAGGCACCGACGGCAAGGAGAAGATGTCGAAGTCGCTCGGCAACTGCATCTACCTCTCCGATACCGCCGACGATGTGTGGCAGAAGGTGCGCTCCATGTACACCGACCCTGAGCACGTCAACCTCAACGATCCCGGCCATGTGGAGGGCAATGCCGTCTTTACCTATCTCGACGCCTTCTCCTGCGATCAGGACTTTGCCGACTTCTGGCCTGAGTACCAGAACCTCGACGAGCTGAAGGATCACTACCGTCGCGGCGGTCTGGGCGACATGAAGTGCAAGAAGTTCCTCAACCAGGTGCTCAACAAGTTCCTCGAGCCGATGCGTCAGCGCCGTGCCGAGTTCGAGAAGGACATCCCCGAGATCTACAACATCCTGAAGCGTGGTACCGAACAGGCCCGCGAGGTGGGAGCCCAGACGATGGACGAGGTGCGCAAGGCCATGCGCATCGACTACTTCAACGATGCCGAGCTCATCCGCCAGCAGTCCGAACGCTTCGCCAAATAAGCAATATGGCCAAGAATTTGGGTAGTCTTATCTAATTCTTGGCCATTGTCTTTTGACTCAATACTTAATTCTATACAAGAAACAACTCAAAGTACGCCCTTGTGCCCTTTTTGAGTTAATTATCTGAATATCAACCATGTAATTAGGGGCATACCATTCAAAAAGTACGCCCTCAGTATGCCCCTAGCATGCCCCTTCCAAAGTGCACCCATGAAAAATAAGGCCTTGACTTTTGAGTATAGGCAAAAGATTATTTGAGTATAGGCAAATGGGTATTTGAGTATAGGCAAACGATACGAACAAGGCAGTAAACTCCCTCGCAGCACTAAGCTGGAACAACGAAGGGACAGCCTAATGACAACCATAGGCCAGGAATTGCCTCGGTAGAGATATACACGTCTTCAGTCTTTTAACAGGTCGGGACGGAGGCGGCGGGTGCGCTCAAGGGCCTGCTCAAGTTCCCACGAACGGATCTTGGCTTCGTTGCCGCTCAGCAGGATATCTGGCACCTTCCAGCCCTTGTAGTCGGCGGGACGGGTGTAGATGGGGGCGGCGAGGATGTCGTCCTGGAAACAGTCGGAGAGGGCGCTCTGCTCGTCGCCGATGACTCCGGGCACGACGCGCACGACGGCATCGGCAATCATCGCTGCCACAAGCTCGCCACCCGTCAGCACGAAGTCGCCAATGGAGATCTCACGGGTGATGAGGTGGTCGCGGATGCGCTGGTCGATACCTTTGTAGTGGCCTGCGAGGATGATGAGATTGCCTTTCAGCGAGAGCTCGTTGGCGATGTGCTGGTCGAAGCGCTCACCGTCGGGGGAGGTGAAAATGACCTCGTCGTAGTCGCGCTCGGCCTTCAGGGCGCTGATGCAGCGGTCGATGGGTTCGCATTGCATGACCATGCCGGCAGAGCCGCCGTAGGGGTAGTCGTCGACACGGCGCCACTTGTCGAGGGTGTAGTCGCGGAGGTTGTGCAGACGGATCTCGGCCAGGCCTTTCTTCTCGGCACGGGCCAGGATGGACTCGTGGACGAAACCCTCGAGCATCTCGGGCAATACGGTGATAATATCGATTCTCATGTTGTTTACAGTTTACGGTTTACAGATTATTACCATCTTTGGCGAGGAAGCGACGGATGGCGGAGAGGTGCTTCTCACCGGCGGCACGGCCGATGTCGTAGACGCGCTGCATCTCGTCGGGGTCGTGGGAGATGTGGCCGATAGGCAGTTTCGCTTCGGGACGGATGACCAGGCAACGGCCTTCCTGCTCTGCCTTTGCCACATAGTCCAACTGACGGTTATACATCAGATGGCGCTCATCCATCGCCTTGATCATTTGCGGGTATTTCCTCAGGGCGACGCGCATCAGCGGCATCAGACGGTTGTGCTCTTTCTGATAGCCCTTCGGCTGCGTAAGGATCACCACGTTGCGCTGATAGCCCTGACGTTCAAAGTATTCCAGTGGAATGGAGTCGCTGACGCCACCGTCGAGCAACTGACGGCCTCCAACGTTCACTATCTTAGAGGCTAAGGGCATGGAGGCAGAAGCGCGCAACCACTCCAGCTCATCGTAGTCAACATGGGTGATGTCGTGATAGACGGCCTTGCCCGTCTCCACGTCCGTACAGACAACGGTGAATGTCAAGGGGTTCTGCTCAAAGGCGGGAATGTCGAAGAGGTCGTATTTGAAAGGCACTACATGGTAGCCGAACTGCGCATTGAAGTAGTCGCCGCTCAGGAGGAACGACTTCACGCCGCTGTATCTTGAGTCCTTGGCAAATCTTTTGTTATAGCGAATGGCCCGACCCGGCTGCCTCGACTTATAATTGCATCCGAAAGCCGCTCCTGCCGAGACACCGATAAGTCCGTCGGGCTCAACACCAGCCTCCATCATCACATCGATGATGCCTGCCGTAAAGAGCCCTCTCATGGCACCTCCTTCGAGTACTAATCCCTTTTTCATGGGTGCAAAGGTACGAATATGTGGGTGAAATACCAAATTTATTACATATTATTTGGTGGTTTCGACTATTCTTCGTAATTTTGCACGTCATGAAACGGATTGTATTGATATTGATTCTGTCGCTATCGGTGATTCAGGGATGGTCACAGTCGTTTGCCGATCCCAAGAGCATCTCGATGATGGGCGTTGCTCTGCAAGGGCCCGACTCCGTGTTCCTGCCTGCTCTCGAATCCGTGGGCTTCGTGCAGGTGCAGACTGAGAACCCCGAACCGGATACCTATTATCTGGAAGGCGACTTCTACGGCATTAAGTCATCGCTTTCGGTGACAGTCGACGAGCATACCAAACTGCTCTCTGAGGTGTTGGTGAACTGCGGTCCGTATCGGATTACCGACCTCTATGAGCGCAACCACAAATACCTGTTGGGCAAGCTTCAGCGGGAGTGGGGTAACTTCAAGGCCAAGGGCGACGGCTCGCTCTACATGCTGAACAACTATGGTTATATCCGTCAGTCTAAGGTCATCGACGAGCAAAGGCGCTATATCATTCAATACTACTATCTGACCACCACTCCTTACTATAAGGATGCGTCGAACATGGGCTTGAAGGGAATGGTGCAAGAGATTATCACCAGCAATCCTGTCTTCGAAAACGATATGGAGCATTTCGACGTGATGGGACGGATTATCTCTGATGAATTAGTCGACAGGGAATACGACAGCCGAGGCTATCTCGTGAAGGCCGCCATGCTGGAGAAGTCGGGCGGTAAGAGCGTGTTCACCTATGAATACGATGACGACGGCTGCCTGAAGAAGCGCATACTCATCAATGCTACGTCGGGATTGAGGACAGTCTATGACTATCGCTACAATACCAGCTTTGAGATCACGCAACAGAGTATGAAGGTGTTCACGAAGGAGAATGAATGTATCGTCTCCATCAATGCAAGGAACGATATGTCAGAGCGTGACGATAACGATAACTGGACGGTGAACAAGCTGCAACTGACAGCCTGGCAGAAAGGCCAGCGCACGAAGATTGAAACCTACGAGCAGGTACGCACCATCAGCTATTGGGATGAATAAGTGCTAAGAATTCGTCTTCACTCATTATCTTAATCCCCAGTTTCTCGGCCTTCTGAAGTTTAGAGGGTCCCATGTTCTCGCCGGCGAGGATGAAGGAGGTCTTGTTGCTGATGCTGCCTACATTCTTACCGCCGTTCTGTTCGATGAGGGCCTTGTATTCATCGCGGCTGTGATGGGCGAAGACACCGCTGATGACGATCGACTGTCCCTCGAGTTTAGTTGAGAGTTGAGAGTTGACAGTTGACAGTTCCATCTGCAGACCGTAGTCACGCAGCCGACGGATAATCTCCAGGTTCTTTTCATCATGAAAATAGGTGATGATGCTCTTGGCCATCACCTCGCCGATACCTTCTATCTCCTGCAGTTCCTCCAGTCCGGCAGACATCAGGGCATCGATGTTCTTGAAGTGACGGGCCAGCAGTTTGGCTGAGGTCTCGCCGACGAAACGGATGCCAAGGGCAAAGACCACACGCTCGAAGGGGACTTGTTTCGAGGCTGCGATGCCGTTCACGATACGTTGGGCAGACTTGGTGCGCGAGCCGTCGCCGTTGATCTGAGGCACCTCGATGTCGTAAAGGTCGGCGATATTATGGATGAGTCCCTGACGGTAGTAGTCGTCGATGGTTTCGGGGCCTAACGAGTCGATATTCATGGCCTTGCGGGCGATGAAGTGCTCAATGCGTCCTTTGATCTGAGGCGGACAACCTGTGTCGTTCGGACAGTACCAGGCGGCTTCGCCCTCGTAGCGGACGAGTGGGGTGCCGCACTCCGGACAGCGCTTGATGAACTGTACGGGCTGTGCGATGATGGGGCGCTGGTCGATATCCACACCAACAATCTTCGGGATGATCTCACCGCCTTTCTCCACATAGACGTAGTCGCCGATGTGCAGGTCGAAACTCTTGATGAAGTCCTCGTTGTTCAGCGTGGCACGCTTTACGGTCGTACCCGCCAGTTGCACGGGGTCCATATTCGCCACAGGGGTCACGGCACCCGTACGACCCACCTGATAAGTCACTTCGTTCAGACGAGTGCAGACGCGCTCTGCCTTGAACTTATAGGCGATGGCCCAACGCGGACTCTTGGCGGTAAATCCAAGAGAGCGTTGCTGGCGTAACGAGTTCACTTTTAATACGATACCATCGGTGGCTACAGGAAGACTTTTACGTGCCTTATCCCAGTAATTGATGAAGTCGTAGATCTCTTCAAGCGTCCTGACCTTCTTCATCCCCTCGCTGATCTTGAAGCCCCAGGAGCGGGCAACCTCCAGATTCTCATAGTGTCCTTCAGCCGGCAATTCCTCGCCTAACAGATAATAGAGGTACGCATCGAGCTGACGACTTGCCACCAGACTCGACTTCTGGCTCTTCAGGGTGCCGCTGGCGGCGTTTCGAGGATTGGCGAAGAGGGGTTCTTCGGCTTCCTCGCGCTCTTTGTTCAGACGCTCAAAGACGGCCCATGGCATGAGGATCTCCCCACGGATCTCGAATTCTTTCGGATAGGAAGGTGTGGCGAAAAGGTCGGTGGAATCAGACGGTTTTGCTAATACCAACGGTATACTGCGTATGGTCTTCACGTTCGCCGTTACGTCGTCGCCATGAACGCCATCGCCACGGGTCACAGCCTGTGTCAGACGGCCGTCGACATAGGTGAGCGAGATAGAGAGACCGTCGTACTTCATCTCACAGCACACCTCAAAGTCCTCGCCGGCCAGACCTTTCTTCACGCTCTCGTACCAGTCGGCCACATCTTGTTCGTTATAGGTGTTGGCTAAGGAGAGCATCGGGTATTTGTGCTCCACCTGAAGAAATTCTTCGTTCAAATCGCTGCCTACACGCTGGGTAGGGGAGTTGGGATCGGCCATCTCGGGATGACGGGCCTCTAAGTCTTGAAGCTCGTGCATCATGAAGTCGAACTCCTGATCGCCAATGGTCGGCTGGTTCAACACGTAGTAACGGTAGTTATGCTCGTGCAGCTCTTTCCGAAGCTGTTCAATACGCTTGATTTCGTCCATAGTCATTCTGATTTTGCGACAAAGGTACGAAAATTAATTCAGACAAAAGAACATAAGAACAAAAAATATTCGTACCTTTGCAGCCACAATGCTGATGATGTTCCAAATCGTACCCATGATGTGGCGACCTCAACGCCCCAGCCGGATTGTTGACATGCCTGCCGTCGTCAATACTTTCTGGCTTAGGAAAGGCTATGAGGGGCTGACGTTCTTCGGACATATCCTAGCACCGACACAGCAGGAGGCTGACCGTTTCAATGCGGGCGAGAAGGGTGACAGGATGTCGGCGGCGATGAAGAACCACGAGATGATTCACCTGCGTCAGGCTCAGGCTTGCCACGATTCGTGGATGTGCTTCTACCTATTATATTTATGGTACTGGCTGAAGGGTCTGCCCATGAACCGCAAGATGAAACACGCCGCCTATCTGCTGAATCCCTTCGAGATGGAGGCTTATGGACGAATGTATGACCTGAGCTATCTGAAACGTTGTGAGGACGGGGCACAGGAGTGGCGTGAGTATGCCAGGATGAGTTCCCGCCAGCGGTTGGAGATGTATAAGAATCAAAGGAAAAAGATATGAACAAGAAACTTCAGGCGCACAGCGCCATCTTTTTAGCGAACACCATCTTCGGACTTGGTGTTCCTGTTACGAAACTTCTGCTCGATGAGTGGGTGACGCCCATGGGTTATATGGCCACACGCTCACTCGGTGCCTGCATCGTATTCTGGCTTATCGCCGCCTTCATGCCGAAGGAGAAGGTTGAGAAGAAAGATCTAATCACCATCCTCTTCGGCGGACTCTTAGGCTTCGTGATATCGCAGACACTCACAGCCTGGGCACTCGACTACACCAGCCCTGTGTATTTCTCGCTGATAGCCACGCTGACTCCTGTGGCCGTGATGCTATGTGCCGCTCTGACCATCGGGGAGAAGATCACGCCGATGAAGTCCCTTGGTGTACTGTTGGGTATTGCGGGTGCGGTGCTGATGGTACTGATGAGCCAGTCGTTAGGCTCCGGAAAGAACGATTTGATCGGTATCTCGCTCGCCATCCTGAGTGTGCTGACATGGGCTATCTACCTGATCATCACCCGAAACGTGGCTTCGAAATACACGCCCGTCACGCAGATGAAGTATGTGTTCCTGATCTCGGCCATCGTCACGGTACCCATCGCTATTCCTGAACTGCCGATGAATGCACTCTATACTTCTGCCTGCCAATGGGATGGGGTGGTGGAGATGCTCTTCATCGTGCTGGGTGCTACGGCCCTTGGTTACTTCCTGATACCCTTTGCCATGAAGTACTTGCAGGCCACGACGGTGTCGATTTATACGAACCTGCAACCCGTCATCGCCTCTTTCGTTGCCATCATCATCGGACAGGATGTGCTGACGTGGGACAAACCCGTTGCTGGTATATTAGTGCTGTTGAGTGCCTATATTGTTACGGTGGTGACAGCGAAGGACACGAAAGGTTGATTATTTTGTGAGTTCCCAGAAGGCGACGGCGGCAGCTGCTGCCACATTGAGGGAATCTACCTGATGATACATGGGGATGCGGACGGTGAAGTCTGCATCCTCAATAGTTTTTTGTGGCAGTCCTTCGCCCTCTGTGCCCATGATGATGGCCAGTCGCTGTTGCGCCTTGAGGATAGGATCGGAGAGGGAAATACTATTATCGCTGAGGGCCATCGCAGCAGTCTTGAAGCCAAGGGAACGTAGGGATGAATAGTCGTCCATCCAAGTCCATTGGACGAGAAAGACGGTGCCCATAGAAACGCGTATCGATCTGCGGTTCAACGGGTCACATGAACTTCGTGTAAGTAATACTGCATCGATGCCGAGGGCTGCTGCCGAGCGGAAGATAGTTCCGATGTTGGTGGTGTCGCAGACGCTGTCGATGACACACACACGACGGGCATCATGGAGTATCTCGTCGAGTCTGGGTTCCGGCTTTCGGTGCATGGCACAGAGCACACCGCGCGTTAGCGTGTAGCCCGTCAATTGTGAAAGTAATTCACGCTCACCTGTATAGACAGGTACTTGGGGATGAGCCTTGATGATATCTGACGCATCTCCTTCGATGTGTCGTCGCTCACAGAGCAGGGCTGTCGGCTCATAGCCTGCCTGAAGTGCCACGCGGATCACCTTCGGACTTTCTGCGATGAAAAGGCCTTGTTCCGCATTCAGACGGTTACGCAACTGGGCTTCGGTCAGCGTGCCGAATACCTCTACACCCGGTTCATTCAGAGAGTGAATTTCTATGATGTTTGAGTCTGTCATTCCAATGGCTTAGTATAGAAATTGATGAGACGTTCAAGGGCTTGCCGACACACAAGACAGAACTCGGGCTCTTCGTTGGTGCGCATGCGACAGTTCTCAAATCCTCGCCACACACCTTTTGAGAGATATCCACCACCCTCGATGAGACCGGCCTTTTCTTCTTTGACAAGATCCTCCCATTTACCGTTGAAATCGCACTTCGTAGTAAGGTTGGGCTCCCAAGGTTCGGTGTCTGCAAAGTACACAGGGTCATCGTCACCATAGGGGTATTCATCGCCCAGACCTCCGAAGGAATGGCCGAATTCGTGCACCACCACAGGACGGAAATGCGGGCCGTGGGCGTAGGTGAGGTTATAGGAATTGTAGATACCTCCGCCACCGTAATGGTCGGTGTTCACGAGGATAATAATGTGTTCGTAGGGTGTGCCAGCCAGCACGTCGTGCAGTTTTTTCAGGTGGAGGGTAGTCAGGTAGCGGTCACTATAGAAAGTGTCGAAATTGGAACTGAGGGCCGTGTTCTTCCAGATACCTTTCGCAGGCCAGCTGGTACCGCTTTCCTCTGATGGCGACATGAGGGCAATCATATTAAAGCGATCCTGCATCTGACGGAACGGCTCATGGGAAAACAACGATTCCATCGCAATTTTGCAGTCTTCGAGGAAGGTGCCCATTTCGTGTTGCTGATAACCTTCCGCCACATAGGCCACATGGATGCAATGCGTGGTATCGGCTGCCTGCTGGAGGGTGATATAGGGTGTGACGAGTCGTTCGCCTGTCTGTCTAATCAGGATATCGTTGGGATCAACATGATGCGTCATCGTGGCCTGGATGGCATCGTGATAGTCGCGCAGTTCAACGGTAATATCGACGGGAGCCTTCGGAAAAGGAACCAGGAAAACATTCTCAAATGACTTCTTGGTATGTTTGGACTCTGTTGTTGAGAGCCACTCCTGGAAGAGACAGGAGAACGAATGGCGATAGATAACGCTGCCGTCAGCCTGTGAGCGGACGATAATCTGACCATTTCCTCTCAACGGCACTTCTGCAAGTCGCTGGCGCTTGCCATACCAGCGGGGTAGGGAGATAAGTTCATCGACATAGATCTGTTGCTGGCTGGAATCGCCGGCGAAGATATAGTCAAGGCGCAAGGTGCGATCCTCGAAATAGTCTTCAAACCGTTGCCCATAAGAATATAAAGCAAAGACGGATAATAGACTGGTAAACAATAACTTCCTCATAATTCATTTAATAAATTCTTGATGTAATCCCTATTCCAGTCTCTCAGATGGTGACGCTGCCCGTCATATTCCAGCAGGTCGAGATCAATGGTCACGATACCGTCTTCATTGCGGGTGCGACCCAAACGTTTCTCCGTTTCTTTCAATACCTCACATAGCAGTCCTTCGCCAAAGGCCGTCGTGCCTTTGCAGAGCTGGTTCAGATAGGGCGTCTTACGACTGGTGTTGACGGGTTCTGTCCAAATGGCGGAAGTGAAATGTACTTCCGTCAACAACTGGGTGAGCTGTGTTCTCGCAGCAGCCATATTGGCCTCTTGATTCTCGTTTGAGGCGAGACTGATGATGATTTGATGTTCCTTTTGAGTCATAACGAATGCAAAGATAGTAAAAAAGTAAAAAAGTAAAAAGGTATAAACGTAAAAAAATCAAAAAGGCTCAAAGTATCATGATTAAAATACAAATTATATGCAATAATCTTCGTAACTTTGCAGCACTTATAAATATAATAAGGTGTGGCCAATCTTTCAAATAGGTGGTTTTTATGCCATGCAGAGTTGACAAAATGAAAGAAAATGCATTAATTTTGTGAATTCTTGCTCAAATATTTGGCCGAATGAAAATAAAAGTGTAATTTCGCAGCGTTTTTCAAAAACAGAAGATATAAACCATTTAAAAAAATAACATTCAAACATGAAGAAGTACAACTTTAATGCCGGTCCTTCGATGCTTCCCCGCGAGGTTATCGAGGCAACCGCTCAACAGTGTCTTGATTTCAACGGCTCGGGTCTCTCGTTGATGGAGATCAGCCATCGTGCAAAGGATTTCCAGCCCGTGGTCGACGAGGCTGTGGCTCTGACGAAGGAGCTGCTTGACGTGCCCGAGGGCTACTCCGTGATATTCCTCGGTGGTGGTGCAAGCCTTGAGTTCTGCATGATCCCTTATAACTTCCTGATCAAGAAAGCCGCTTATCTGAACACGGGTGTGTGGGCCAAGAAGGCCATGAAGGAAGCCAAGTTGTTTGGTGAGGTCGTTGAGGTGGCTTCTTCTGCCGATGCCAACTACACCTTCATCCCCAAGGACTGGACGGTTCCCGCAGATGCCGACTATCTGCACATCACCACTAACAACACCATCTACGGTACAGAGATCCGCAAGGACCTCGATGTCAACGTGCCTCTGATTGCCGATATGTCTTCAGACTTCATGAGCCGTCCCGTCGATGTCAGCAAGTACGACGCCATCTATGCCGGTGCCCAGAAGAACCTGTCGATGGCTGGTGTGACCATCATCATCCTGAAGGACGAGAAGCTGGGTAAGGCTCCGCGCGAGATTCCCACGATGCTCGACTATCGCACTCACGTAGACAAGGGTTCTATGTTCAACACACCTCCTGTGGTGCCCATCTACTGCGCCCTTGAGAACCTGCGCTGGATCAAACGCCAGGGTGGTCTGGAGGCTATGGACAAACTGGCCAAGCAGCGTGCAGAGATCGTCTATGGCGAGATCGACCGCAACAAGATGTTCGTTGGAACAGCCAAGGAGGAGGATCGTTCGCTGATGAACATCTGCTTCGTGATGGCCGACGAGTACAAGGAGTTGGAGAAGGAATTCCTTGACTTCGCTGTCTCTAAGGGAATGGTAGGTGTGAAGGGTCACCGTTCGGTTGGTGGTTTCCGTGCATCTTGCTACAACGCCCAGACCATCGAAGGCTGCAACGCCCTCGTCGCTTGCATGAAGGAATTCGAGGCTCAGCACTAAGGAATAATAATGTCTAAGGAATCTTGGAATTAAGGAATTAAAATGAAAGTATTAGTTGCAACAGAAAAACCATTTGCAAGTGCTGCTGTTAATGGCATTCGCAAGGAAGTAGAGGCAGCAGGCAATGAGCTTGTGCTGCTGGAGAAATATACGGAGAAGGTTCAGCTGCTGGAGGCCGTTAAGGATGCCGACGCTCTGATTATCCGTTCGGATAAGGTCGATGCCGAGGTGCTCGACGCTGCCAAACAGTTGAAGATCGTGGTTCGCGCAGGTGCTGGTTACGACAATATCGACCTTGCCGCTGCTACTGCCCATAACGTGGTAGCTGAGAACACCCCAGGTCAGAATGCCAACGCCGTAGCCGAGCTCGTGTTCGGTCTGCTGGTGATGGCCGTTCGTGGTTTCTACAATGGCAAGAGCGGCTCTGAGCTGCTGGGCAAGAAGCTGGGTATCCTCGCTTTCGGTAATGTTGGTCGCAACGTGGCCCGCATCGCCAAGGGCTTCGGAATGGATGTCTACGCCTTCGATGCCTATTGCCCTGCAGAGGTGATCGAGGCTGCTGGTGTTCACGCTGTCGCCAATCAGGACGCGCTCTTTGAGACTTGCGACGTTGTTTCACTTCACATCCCCGCTACACCTGAGACCAAGCAGAGCATCAACTATGCGCTTGTTGGTAAGATGAAGAAGGGTGGTATCCTCGTGAACACAGCCCGCAAGGAGGTCATCAACGAGCCTGAGCTGATCCAGCTGATGCAGGAGCGCGACGACCTGAAGTTCGTGACCGACATCATGCCCGATGCCGACCATGAGTTTGCCAAGTTCGAGGGCCGTTACTTCTCAACCCCGAAGAAGATGGGTGCTCAGACAGCCGAAGCCAACATTAACGCCGGTATCGCTGCCGCCAAGCAGATCAACGCCTTCTTCAAGGATGGCGACACGAAGTTCCAGGTGAACAAATAAGAAATCGCACATAGAAGGGAATGTCCCCATTGTGCGAAGAAACGAGGCAGCCTCCCGATTTGGGAGGCTGCTGTTTATTTGGCGATATATTTCTGTCCGTTTTGGATATAGACACCCTTCGTCGGCTTGCTGATGCGCTGACCAGCGAGGTTATAGATGACACCATCGTCGACCTGCGCCACTTGGACGCCGTTGATGGCTGTTTCCCTCGGTTGGGTTTCAAGTGTACAGCCCCAGAAGACAGAGATTTCTGTCTTTTCCTCCGTACCGTCTTTCTTGATGAGGAAGGCATCGCGCAAGACGGCTTTCTGAGCGCCGATCATCGTTTGCAGCGTGATTCGCTGCGTGTTGGAGCCAGTCGTCGCAGCATCAAACGTGATGGTTGACGAAGCCCCCGTTAAAGGCTGAGCACTATCGCTTCCGCCCGATCCAGCGTAGATTTTCACCTGTAGCTTGCCCACATAGCTGTCGTTGTCCATTTCCACACGGATGCCCTTGTAATCGCTCAACTTGATGGCCGAGCCGCTATAGAGGTTCAGCTCCTGCCAGTCGGCTGTGTAAGTCACCACATAGTCGACTGCCGCTGTGGATGGAGTAGGGTACTTGCCTTGATGGCTGGCGCCGTGATAGGCCTTCACGATCTTCTCTGCGAGGTCTGCCTGATTGAAGGCGGGCATCGAGCGATAGTGGCCGTCGGAGAGTCCCATCCAGTAGAAGGTGGCGATGTTATTGTCTTTGGCCTGCTTCACAAAGTCGTCAACAAACTCCAACATCAGACCTCTGCGGGCAGCATAGTCGGTCGTAGCTGCGTCAACGTTCGATGTGCCCCATTCGCCGATGATGACGGGAATGCCCTTCGAAACGAAATTCGTCTTCAGCCCGTCCATCAGTTCCTTTGTCTCTGACTTGATGGTGGTGATGCCCTTGTTGGTACTGCCGTTGACGATGCTGGGGTAGGCGTGCACCTCAACGATGATATGATTCTTCTCGCCATCAGGAATTTCGAGATTGGTGAGCGGGTCTTTCAGGTGTTTGTTCCAGTTGCCGCTGCCATTGCAGGCGCCGTAGGTGTTGATAATCAGGTTGCGCTTGTCATTTTTGGCATTCTCGACGTCTTCACCCGTAGGCGACATGTTGCCATGCGTGCGCACAGATGTCACGAATGCCTTATTAAATTCGTTGATAGCCGTATAAGCCGATTTGGCGATTTCCTCATCATACTGTCCCGGAGCGTTGAATGAGGCGAAGCACCAGGAGTTCAGCTTGTCGAGTGTCTCGTTCTGGCTTTCAAACAGCAGTTTGGGTCCATAGTCATAGAATTCACGGGCAATAGTTGTCCACAAAGAGGCGTAATACACCAAATCCGCCATCGTTTTTAACAGGTCAGTGTTATAGTCGGCGTGAATCCAATGCGATCCCGTCAGGTTGCCGTTTTTGTCATAGCTGTCGGCACCCGTATCGTGATGCACGTTGATAATGCAGTACAAGCCCTCGTCGAGCACATAGTCCACCACCTCTTTTACTCTGGCCAACCATGCTTGGTCAACCATTCTGTTGCTGTCCATGTGGTTGTACCAGGTGACGGGCACTCGGATGGCTCCGAAACCAGCTTCCTTCATCATGTGGATGAGTTCGCGCGTAGCCTTTGGCTGGCCCCAGCAGGTCTCCGATTCCAAACCCTGTTGCCCCCAGTAGGCTTTGTCGTTGATGTCTACGATCTTCTGGTTGTGGGCATCCAGCGTGTTGCCGAGGTTCCAGCCCACGCCCATGTTCTTGACGGCGTCTTTGGCCGACTCAAATTCCTGTGCTTGTGCCGAGCCGACGAGTGCCAGCATCAGCGCGAGGATGGTAGTTAGTCTTCTTTTCATATACATTTTATTAATTAGAGTTTTCAATCGTCTTTGGCTGCAAAGATACGATTTTTCTTGGAAATAACCAAAGTTTGCGACGCTTTTTCCAGAAATAGGACTCCACACTCACAACAGAACATGATGTCTATGGATGTGTTTATTTGATATGATGTCAAGAAAATTCATAATAGGCATCCTTTTCTGGTCGCCTCTGTATCTTCCTGATAGCCAAAGAGTTGCAATGCTCTAATTTTAGACTAAGGAAACTGGGACTTTACAGGCAGTAAACTCGAAGTTTAGGCTAAGTAAACTCCCACTTTAGTCTATCTAAAGTCCGACTTTACCGACTTGTATTTTCGATTGTAAAGTAATTTCGGTAATAGCATATCTACATCGTCAATCATGTTGAGACAATTGTGACAGTTGTGACAGTTAAATATTCACCCACCTGAACAATACTACTATATACTATTATATATATAGGTATATAATTATAATTTCAAAGTTGTTTTCTTCGCGAAAATAACTGTCACAAC
>JAEETC010000152.1 GCA_016286585.1 Prevotella sp.
TGACCTTTGCAAGCATCATATAGGGATTCTCGTTCATACCAGTACTCTTTGTGTGCAAAGGTACTAACAAATGACGAGAAATAAACAATTAGACTAATTTTTCAACACAGGGTTTTGCAAGTGACCCCAATTTTTTAGCTATATTTCTGATGGTCTCGTAATTCATGCCCGTAACTCTGGAGAGTTGTCTTGGCCTGACATCGAGCGAACGTATAACCTCTTGAATAACACTTTTTCTTCTTTCTAATGTCAGAAGCTGGAAATCAGAGATGCTGCGCAGACCGCATGCGTTGATGACAGCGTCTCTTATCTCGATATCGGATATTACACGTCTTTCGTCAATGTCGATGCATCCATACCTTTCTGACATAGGCATGTCAACCCATGCTGCGAGTTCTGCGAGCGTGTACCTGCGTATGACGGACTCTGTCATGCACACATGAAGGTCACCCAAGCCCAGGTAGTCATTCCCCCAAGAACTATAGCTGTATTCCTTAGCCGTTTTTGCAAGGCCAGCCTTGACAGGGTTTTGATGGATATAGCGCATCAAGACAACAAAGTAGTCGGAGTCGTTGCACGGTTCACTCTTGAATCGGTCTTGCAGCAGGTGTCCAATGCGTCCATACTTTTTGTTGTAATAGCGCACATATATATCTGCGATGTATTTCACACACTGGCTTATTGTCCATCCATTCTCATGAATCAAAATGTGCACGTGGTTCGGCATGATGCAATATGCATAGATGTGGCAGGTGCAGATTTTTGTTTGCATGTCTTCTGAGACAACTTCTCTAAGTGAAGCAAGCGTCTCGATAAACTTCCTGTAGTCCTCTGGGGTTTCAAAGATGTCCTGACGATTGATGCCGCGTATCATAACGTGGTAGATACCTGTGGCACTTTGGTCTCTTGCTGTGCGTGGCATAGTAAATAGTGTTTAAGTTCAACAATATCAATATCAGGCGCAAAGATAAGCCTTTTTATTCATATTTCCAAATTTTTCTGGTAGAATTTGAATTTATCCCGCATGCCCCAGGTGCCTGTCCCCATGACTGCTTATTATTTTAGTGAAATACTTGCCCCTTGGGCGAATTATCTCGCGACTCAGCAAAAAAAAACAAGTTTTCTCTGCATTCGCTGCTCGAAAATTTGCAAAATTCAGATATTCTCTTTAACTTTGCACCCGAAATGTTATGGTCGTAAAATTTATAGCCGTAAAATTGTATGAAGAAGTTCTATGACAGAGTACGCGAAATGACCGAGCTCAGGGATTTGCAGCGTCAGGCGTACAACGATTATTCCCGATTTGTCGTACTCACAGGCAGAAGGCGGACACAAAGGGGTCGGTTCCTCTGATCACTTTTTAAAGAATAAAACAGAAAACGGAAGTCCAATCACGGCTTCCGTTTTTTCGTCCGAGCCCCTCTCTTATCCCCCTATGTAGGGGGAGGAAGGATAAAAAAGTGGGGGAAATAATAAAAATAGTTATAAAATAATTTGGATGGTAACTAGAAAATAGTTACATTTGCACCCAAATTTCAGTTACAAATGGGTACAAAAGAAAAATTAAGAAACCGTTTTCTGAAGATGCCATCGGATTTCACTTTCGATGAGATGCAACGATTATTGGAAGGATATGGTTACGAAAAGAGCAATAAAGGGAAGACCTCAGGATCTCGACTGATATTCAAGAATGGTAACAAGCGCCCTATCATGCTCCATAAGCCTCATCCTGGCAATATCGTAAAGGAATATGCCATGAAGCAGGTATTTGATGATTTGAAAGAAGCAGGTTTTATAAAAGAAGAGGATTGATTATGAATTCAATGACTTATAAAGGCTATTTAGGCTCTGTAGCCTATAGCGAGAAAGATCAGGTGTTCTTCGGTAAGATTGAAGGCATCAATGGTTTGGTAAACTTTGAGGGTGAAAGTGTGAAAGAACTCACCGAAGCCTTTCACGAGGCTGTCGACGATTATCTGGCTTACTGCGAAGATGAAGGCATTGAGCCTGATAAGAGTTATACGGGAGTCCTCAATGTACGTCTGACACCATCCATTCATCGACAGATAGCGATGTTAGCCCGCCAAGCCGGATTAACCATCAATGCATACATTAAGGACACTTTAGAGAAAAGAATCAAGACTGCAGCGATTTTGATGTAGTCATGGGGACACCTGGGTATGGGTGCCTGTTTTCATGGCTGCCCTGGCTGGATGGCTGTGCTACTGGAGCCAGTCCCCGCACTCATTGTGAGGTGATCTGCAAATAATTCATAAATTCCCGATGGTCTGAAAGGATTGTCGGGAATTCTTTGTACCTTTGCAGTACAAATATAATTATCAAAACATTAATAATATAGTAATTATTCAGCTTATGACAACAAAGAAAAAGTATGAGAAGCCCTCGATGAAGGTATTCCCGTTGAGACGAAAGCCGCAGCTGCTGGTTGGCAGCTACACTACTACCGCCACCATGAATGACGAGTGGACTGAGGAGAACATCTGATCCCCCAGCGATCCGAGTATTAACAATTAAAAAAAGAAGAAGAACAATGAATACAAAGATTATCTTCAAGGCGCTGGCATTTGCTATGCTGATGCCAACAATGCTGCTAACCACTGCTTGCAGCAACGAGGACGATGTTGTAAACAACGCCGTGAACTCTCAGACCGTTGCCCATAAGGGCTATGCTCTGCCCGTAACCGTGAATGTAACCCATGAGGGCGACGCCACTACCCGCGCCACGTTTGACGGTAGTAAGCTTGCCTTCAGCGCAGGCGACCAGCTGTTTGTGGGTGGCAATTATGATGATTGGGATAAAAGATTTGCCGGTACGCTGGATTATGACGCAGAATCTGGAAAATTCAAAGGCACCATCTATACCCAAGATGATACTTACAAAACATACGAAGAACTTTTCGGGAATTCTGATTATACCATCGCCACGCTGCTGCCTGCCGGCTACAAAGACCATGGCTATTTAGTTATTAATACCAATGATCCTGATGTACAATATGACGATTTTGTTGAAGAAAGTAACGAATATACTCTTGCCACCTCGAAGGCTGATGGTGTAGCGCAGTTCAGCTATGAGAAATCGTACAATTATAACGATGGCTTTGCCCTAAGTCCCGAAAATGCCATTCTCAACTTCACCATCACCGGTCTGGCTGCCAGCACCAGTGTTAATGTGTCTTTAACGAGTATGGCATATAATATTACCGGGACTGTAACAACAGATGCTTCTGGCAATGCAACATTTGCTGCGGGTATTATGGCCGGATTAAATTTACAACCATTTAGCCTGACCGTGGGCGGCAAAAATATCACCATCGTCAGCAGCGATAAGGTGGTCGAAGAAGGCAAGATTTACAACATCGCCAGGAATGCTCTCATCGTCAACCCCGCTGTGGGACAGGTCATCGGTAACGACGGCAAGAACTATGCTGATGCCGCCGCTGCTACTTCAGCAGGCGCAACCGCCGTGGCCAAGATTGTCTATGTGGGCAGCGACAACGGCGAGGCCGCTCCTTACAACCATGGCTTGGCTCTGGCCCTGAGCGATGCAAATGGTGGTAGTTCTTGCAAGTGGAAGACATCGCAAGCTGATGCTGGCCATACCAAGCAGACCAGCAACACTTTCACAGAAGAGAGCGGTCTGCAGTACAATGCAATGCACAACTCCGAAATAGATAATTATCCTGCCTTCAAGGCTGCGATAGCCAATAATGGTACTGCAGCGCCTACGGGCTGTTCTGCATGGTTCCTGGCTTCAGGCTATCAGTGGAAGAAGATGGCTGGTGCTGCAGGTCTTAGTAACGTCTACTGGTCGTCGTCGGAGCGCGATGCCTCCAAAGCGTGGGCCTTCATAAACGGCAGCACTTGGGCCCAAATCAATAAGGACAATACCTGCCGAGTTCGTGCCTGCCTCGCTTTTTAACCTATTTATATCACGGTTACAGACCCTCTGAAGTAGTCATGGGGACAGATTCTGTCTTAATCTCCAAATAAAAGAGAAGAAAAATAGAACATATTAACAAACATTATCCGTTTGACATTTAAAAGCATAATTATCTTGTCCTGTTTCATAGCCAATATGGAGCAGGACATTTTTCTGGATATGTTTTTTGCTTTTTTCTTTGCTGTCTCAGAGAATTTGTTTACCTTTGCAGCCATCAAGGGAAGTCACTGGCGCAACTTGCCAAAGGTACTATCTCGTGTGGCTGTGTTTCGAGACGCGGCCACTTTTGTTAGAAAGGGGGATTTCCGTGGATACAGAGGGACGGTTCTTTTGTTATATGTTCCCCTGGATACAGAGGGACGTTTCTTTTGTTACATACCCAAGTGCGGATGGCGATCGGCTGTCCGCACTTTTTTCTGAAAAAGCTTGGAAGATTGGAAAACTTATCGTAAATTTGCACCCAGAATCATTAAATAGTTACAATTATGTGTACCATAACGTTAGAATACAATCAGAGCAACGCCCTTGCACGGCGCAAACTAGCCGCATTGCTAGCAACGGGGCTATTTGTACAGAAGGCTGTCAGTAATGATCAGCCGACTGAGGAAGAGTTGCAGGTCCACCGCGAACTGAGGGATGCAGCCCTTGAACATTCTCGCAAGTCTATGGCTCCCATAATTGCCCGCTACCTATGAAATACCATCAGAGAGACATCGTCGAGGTGAGTTTTCTCTTTCCCGATGGCACTTTTAAGCCCCATCCCGCCATCATTGTTTCAAACGATGAGTTGCAGGAGGACGAGGACGGAATGTTCTACCTCGTGCTCATCACATCAAACGACTGGCTCAATCCTCAGTATTCCTATAAGTTGACCGATGATATGGTAGAAGGCTTTTCCTTCTCTAAGCCCAGTCTCGTAAAGTGTCAGATTCTTACGGGCAATATCGAGCGTGATGTTCAGCGTCGCCTCGGCAGTATCAAGCAGAAATACTTCGACGAGATCGTCGACAAAATTATCGTATCAATCTTTTAGGAAACTCGGGACACACAAGGGTCTGGAACCTCTGTGACCTCATAAAGATCATTTAACGAAAGATTTCCCGGAAAACATGCTCGAATGAGCGGGAAATTTCATACTTTTGCAGCTGGTTATATCAACCAGAGGAAACTCACCCCAAACTGAGTATTTCTGAAATGGAGGAAGACAAACAATTGCCAAAGACAAGTGGCGGTTGTGAGGCGGACGTGTCACCCACAAAGGCCGGTTCAGAGAGCAGCCCCACGGCGGCTCTCTGCATGAAGATGATGGCCATTGCGGCCTCTCGGGGCGACACGGACTACACGGAGCATGTGGCCACCGACACGATGATCGCCCTGCTCCAGAGCGGCATGCCACAGGAGGCGATGATGATGTCGAACGCAGTCCTGAGCGTCCGCCAGCAGAAGCTCGTGGAACGGCAGCAGCTCGAACAGCGCCAGACGGCAGCCCTGCAGCAGCAGATGAACCTGAACCTCACCGGCAGCAACCTGGCGGTGGAACAGCTGAAGGCCGACAAGGTGACAGACATACACCACAATGACACAGTAAACTTTAACGATCAAGATGGAGGTAAAAGGTAATTTCATCAATTACGGCTCATACGTAGACGTACACGACAACGACGTGGTAAACCTGACGATAGACAAAGGGAAGGTGAAAGTGGACAAGGCGGAACTCACCAGTACAACCACCGCCGCGGAGGCCGACAAAGAGGAGGAGTCGCATGAGACCGGCGAACCCGAGCCCTGCGAGGCCGAGACCTTTGCCGACCGGGTGAAGGCCATCATACGGAAGGCGGCAGAGAAGAACGGACAGCGGATCGAAAGTCACGCGCGCGGAAATGCGGGTACATATATCTATCGTATAGACGCCGACGCCTTCTGCAAGGCGATGGACGACATGGTGAGCATGCACGGCGCGAAGCTGAAGGCATTCCTGGGCGGCACGATGCAGAACGTGCAGGTGACGAAGGTATGCTTCTTCATCGGACAGGTGATCAGCCGACAGGTCATCAACGACTCGCAGCTGCAGATGGCCGACATGTTCTTCGCCTTTGAGCCGTTCTACAAGCTCACTACCGTCCAGAGCCGACTGAGCGTGAAGCGCTGTACGGACGAAGAAAACGTCATGCTGGGCACTTTTGAGGGGCTTCTGAGGAAACATAAGTCCTGACTTACGCTGACTTATTTTCAAGTTATTCAGAGTTATCCAGTAAAGCTTTGATTTTCAGCCGTTTGCTGAGAAAAAGTTTTGCTGGATAACTTTGTTTTTATCCATTGTTATTCAGAATCTTTGCACCAGAGATTTCAAATGAGTCTCTGGTAACAGTTTTTATTCACTTCATTAACAAAAAACATTTATGGCAAAGATTCAAGAAGAAGTGCTGGAGTCGGCTCAGCTGACAGACACACAAGAGGAGAGACTGAGAAACGAGGCGTATCAGATGACACAGATGCTGCACCACCTGGCCCCATGGATTGAGAAGACCGACGGCGAGGAGGTGTTCGGCGACTGGATGCAGGCACTGCCGGTGACGATGATGATGAAGCTGCTGGGGCTTTGGCTCACGGAGGAGAGCCGACACCGACTGCAGAAGATGCTCGACTTCTATCATCCCGTGGACCGTGCGGCGATGGCCTATGCGCTGGTGGTGTATGTGATGACGGGCACGAGGATGACCTTCAAGAGCGCCGTGGCAAAGCATCACTACAAGCTCGCCTGCCAGATGCTGAAGGACGACATGCCGACACTGATGTTCGCCGGACACATGCGGTACATGATCAGAAGGTACGGACCGAAGAAGACAAGAATTAAGAGTTGAGAGTTAAGAGTTGAGAGTTAAGAGTTGAGAGTTGAGAGTTGAGAGTTATGAGGACAACGGACAAATTATTGAGAAAGCTGATGGAGCTGGAAGGGCTGAGGTTAGAAGCCTACCGGGATGCAGCGGGAGTGGTGACGATCGGCTACGGCCACACGAAGGACGTGGAGATGGGCGACAAGATCAGTCCGTGGTGGGCGAAGGAGCTGCTCGTGAACGACATCCGGGAGGTGGAGGAACAGGTGAGGGCGCTGGGCGTCGCAAGGACGGAGGCGCAGCTGGACGCGCTCGTGTCGTTCGCCTTCAACCTGGGCATCGGGCGGCTGAAGAACTCCACACTGCTAAGGTTCATCAGGGAACAGCGCAACATGCGGGAGATCAAGCGGGAGTGGAACCGCTGGGTGTTCGCCGGCGGCCAGCGCCTCAAAGGCCTCGAACGCCGTCGCGCATGGGAAGCCAAGAGATTCTTTGAATAGGTCATACAGGCCTGCGAGAGAGAGGAAAAAAACTATGATAAAAAAGTATATTTTACTATTAAACGCTATCGAACTGTTGGAGAAGATAGCAGGTGGCAAGAGAGTGCCAGGCGTTCTGTATATAGACGAGGAGACGGGCAGACTGACATTCAAGGCGTACAACCGCAAGCCTTACGTCCGCAAGAAAGACCTTCTGGTGAAGAAGCTGCCGTGGGGCTGGGTCAGGGAGTCGCTGGAGCGCATCAAGGTGTTCGGCAGTTTCCCCAAGGACTACGGGACGGCCACGATGATCGGACTGCTCGAAGAGCACGCCAAGGACGCGAAGGAGGCACTGATCGACCGCGAACTGGACCTGATAGAGTTCTGCTAAATTTCCGAGAACAGTAACAAACCTTAATGATTAACTATATCTATATGGACAGGAGCGGGCATAAGAAGGCCCGCCCTGTCAAGACGAGGAAAGAGTA
>JAEETC010000153.1 GCA_016286585.1 Prevotella sp.
GGGAGTCCCACAATACCACATTTTAATGCCATTTTCTTCTATAAACGTTTATTTCTGGGTGCAAAGGTACGATTAAGTAAGCAAAAAACCAAAATAATTGGTGGAAATTGCTTATCTTTGCACCCAATAACAACAAATGAATAGAACCAATGAAGAAGTTTTTATTATCAACTATCGCCATGATGGCGTTTCTGATGAGTGCCAACGCTCAAGTTTCTGAACCCCAAAACACCCCTCAGCTGGAGTTTGCCCTGCAACTGAAAGTGACGCTGGGAGAAGCTTATTCCTGTGGCGAGACCCAGCATGGGCGTCGCACCATTATCCCCATTACTGGCGGCACCTTTGAGGGTCCCCAGATCAAGGGTACCATTATCAATGGCGGCGCAGATTATCAGATTGCCAATACGGCCCTGAATCGCACAGAACTGGAAGCCATCTACTGCATCAAGACTGACGACGGCGTGATCATCCACGTTCGCAATCGTGGTATCATCTACCCAGGCAAGGACGAGAACGGCAACCCCTCTTTCTATTTCAAAGCTGCTCCGCAGTTCGAGGCGCCTGCTGATAGCAAATACGCCTGGCTGAACAATTCGCTCTTTGTCTGCCAGCCTGACTTTGCTGGAGGCTTCAAGGGCATCGTCCTCAACGTTTGGAGAGTGAAGTAAAAATCGCTCTCCTTGCAACTTTTTGCTTCTTTGCTGCGTCAAACAGACAAAGCAAATCAAAAAGTATACGGTTATGAAAACAGAATTATTAGTCATGTTGGCAGCCTTGATGCTCTCAGTATCAGGGTGCAAAGTGAGTCTTGGTGAGGATGCAGAGCTTATTGAACCAAGTGAGAACATTGTGAAGGCGAAGTACCCGCAGGCGGCCTTCGACAAGGTGGAGAACCACGTGGTGGGCACCATCCAGCTGGTTCAGAGCAACGAGAGTCGCGTGACGCTCTCCGCCCCAGAGAACTATATCGACTTCTTTGAGTTCAAAAACGAGGACGGCACGTTGGACATCCGCTTTAAGAAGGATAATGTGAATATCTTCACAGAGAATGTGACCATTATCATCTATACGCCCAAGCTCAGCAAGGTGAAGAACTCTGGTGCTTCAGATGTGCGGATGGACAGTCTGAAGACAGACGAGATTGAGATCCAGAACTCAGGTGTTGGCAGCTTCAACATGGCGAATATCCGAGCCCGTAAGGTCGATGTGACGTGCAGCGGCGTAGGCTCCATCACGTTGAGGGGTCAGGCTGATGAGGCCGAATATAGCTGTAGCGGCGTGGGCAGCATCAACGCCAAGGAGCTGAAGGCCCGCGAGGTAGATGCCAGCATCACAGGCGTTGGAGGTGTCGACTGCTTCGCTTCTGAGTTTATCAAGGGTCGCGTCACTGGTGTGGGAGGCCTCAAATATGGCGGCCATCCAGAGAGGAAAGACCTTCATCACTCGATGACAGGCGGCATCTCAGAACTCTGATTTCTCTTTCATAGATTGCGAAATCTGTTGACAAAGCATGGCTCAAAACTCGCGTGAAAGTCAGCAACGGACAAGTGGCCGCGAAATACGAGAGTTTTGAGCTATTAGCAACCTGTTGATAGTCTGAGGCTTATAAAACCGAGGCCGTTTTGAAGCCCTTCAGAGCCCCCTGAAAACCCCCAGAAAGGTGCCTTGTAACTGGGAGAAAGGTGGCAGTAAAGTCGGAGTTCCCTGCCTGGGAACTCCGACTTTAGTCTAGGGAAACTCCCTCGCCCCCAAAACCTGTCAAATATTTTGCTTTCTTCTTCCAATTTTTCACCTTTCCATTTCTAGAATGCAACATTTCGGCGCACTATTTTCAGGCAAAGTTTCTTGACAGATTTATAAGCGCTTTCACTTACGAATTACCTTTTGAGATGCCTCCCACCACGTCATCGTTGTCGATGCTGTGCTCTGTCTTCTTGACGCTGGCTTTGAGTGAGCCGAAGCGCCAGGTGACAGAGAGGCTGAATCTGCGGGCCCTGTTCCACGATTGCTGATAGTCGCGGTAGTCACCATTCACAGTCTCGGCCTCTGATGTCCAATACTTGTTGAATGGTGCATTGGCATCGATGCGTACCGTCAGACGGTCATCCTTGAGGAAGGAGCGTTGCAGGGAGAAGTAATAGCCGTAGTAGGAGTGCTGCATGTAATAGATGCCCGAGGGACTGCGTCCTATCTTTCCGTATGTGCTCAGATAGAGCAACAGCTTCCAGGGGAGTTTCTGCGAAAGATTGGCGTAGTAGTTGTCAGACCATCCGAAGGTGCGGTAGCCGAGGTTGGGATTCTCGTTATGCTCATAGCGGAGGTTGTTGTTGATGACGAGTGTCGTGCCGTCGAAAGGCTTCCATTGTACATATTGCTCAATGGAGAACCGGCGATAGCGCAGGATATTGTCGTAGGTATAATAGCGCACATCGTTCCTTGCCGTCTGAATGGAACTGATGCCGCCTGAACAGAAGTTATAGGCTGGGGCAATCTGAAGCGTCAGCTGTGGCAGGATATACGAATAGACGAGACTGATGCGCTGGGTGTGGGAGCTGGAGAGCTGAGGGTTGCCCTGCTGGATGATGGTTGGCGAGGTGACCACAGCGGGATTCAGGTAGGAGATTCCAGGACGGTTGATGCTGGTGGTAAAGTTCAGCTTCAGCGACTGGGCGTCAGTCATTTGATACTTCAATGTGGCCTGTGGCACCCAGTCGCCCAGATGCTTGTCAAACGTTTCCTCTTTCCCGTCAGGATAGCTTCCCTGCATGAAACTGTACTCATAGCGCAATCCTGCACGGGCCGACCATTTCTCCTTCTTATAGATATAGTCGGCATAACCAGCCAACACACGAGTGGTATGTTGGAACTTATCGTTGGTCAACAGGTCTGTTCCATAGAATTCCTGCGAGTTGTGGCTGTTGTTGCTACGGTCTATATATTTAGCGCCCACCTCCAATTGGTGCCCCTTGCCTAAAGGTCTGAGCCAGTCTGCCTGGAAGGTGTGCTCCGTAAACCGTTCGCGCTCCGTCTGCAGGCTGCCAGTGTATGGGAACAAGGCGTTCACCATATCCGTATAAGTGTTCTCCTGATCTGTGTGTTGACGTGTCAGGGCGAGCATGTAAGAGAGAGTGAACCGCTCGCCCTTGCGACGCGTCTTGTGCTCATAGTCCAATCGTCCGTCCCACGACTGGTGGCTGTAGCCTGGCATCCAGTAGTGGTTGTTGTAGCTGTAGACAAGCTGTTCTGCAGGGGTGCTCAGCGAGGTCTGCCCATCACCTTCGACATTCAGCTTGTAGAAGTATCCGCCAAACGAGGCAGAAATCAAGTTGAGGGAGTCAATGTCGTAGCTGGCATTCAGGTTGGTATAATGGATGCTGCCTGGGTTTTTGCCTTCTGAATGGGCCAGCAGCCTGTTGCCTGTATCAAGAAACCTGCGATCTGTATCCGTGATGCTTTCCGTCTCTCGCCTCGACATCCCTCCATAACCATAGTCTACAGACATCAGGAGCTTGCCCATCTGGCTCGTCAACGAGGTGTAAAAGTTGAGATGATTCAAGGAAGTGTAGGATGCGGATACTACTCCTGTCACACCTTGCATCTTCGAGCCGTCGATCATCACGATATTTAGGATGGCATCCACCCCTTCGGCATCCTCTCGGGCCCCAGGATCGGTAATCACCTCGATACGTTTCACCATCGAAGCAGGCATCGATTTCAGCACCTCCTTGGCGTTCTTTGTCAGACTGGGGTCAAGATGCCCGTTCTTATAGATCTTAAAGTTGCTGTTGCCTTTGACGAGGATGTTGTCCTGTCCGTCTACCGTTACCATCGGCACCTTGCGCAGCATATCCATCACAGTCTGCGTCTTCGACTCCTCGTCGGCCTGCACGTCGTAGCCAATGCGGTCTATCTCCTGCTTAATCAACTGCTTTTGTGCTTTGATAACAACGCCTTCCAGTTCCTTGTTCCAAGTAATGGAATCGTTCTTGACGCAGGTAGAATCTGTTTGCGTCTGAGCCATTGCTATCCCTGCTCTCGCTGCCAGAAGCAGCGAGAGGAAAACAATCTTCGTATGTTTCATGAGTGGTTACTTCTTGAGTCGTTCGATGCTCATGTCGAACAGTTCCTGTATGAATTCGTCTTCAGTCTTGTTCTTCAGCTTCTGTATCTCTTTGGAAACCATATTCTTCTCGACATCCTCCAGCGACTGGGCGTTCTTGCAGAGCTTATAGATGTAGGAGGCAAAATGACTGGCAGCAGCACCATTGAGATTTTTAAGATACAGGTTCTTAAAGGTATTAAACTCGCTGAGCCATGATTCAGAAGTCTTTTCGCGATTGAAGAAGACGGAATCGCTATTGAATACAGAGCTGTCATCAAAAGGAGTCCAACTACCATACGAAAAGTTGTTACCATCAACCTTTATGACTTTCCCATTTGTGACGATACTTTTAATCTGTCTTTTACTCTGGCGATATTTCAGGGTCGTAGCGTAAGTCACGGCTAAGCGCACCATCGTCTTCTTGTCTTTTTCTGTCCACTCCATCGCATAGGCGTAACGATACTTCTTCTCGGGGTCATCTTTGTCGAGGAAGCAGGCGTAGACATATTTCGAGCCTTTCATCTTGCCGATGGCAACACTTGAGCTATTGCCATTGCCAACGGCCAGGCTCACATAATTATTACCTACACGTTCATTGGAACTGACGGTATAGGCCGCCTCTTTGTCTTTCTCAAAGGCTTGCTGAATGTCCTTGAAGCATTGTATTGCAGAGGGATCGGTAATCATCAGGTCGTAGACATCAGCCTGCGATGTCTTCTGACCCGTCTCTGGGTCGCGCTCCAACGAGTGTTGCGTATGGATCTCTACGATATTGTCACTCAGCAGGGCATCAAATGCCTTCTGGATGTTCTCTTGGGCCATCAGGGCTGAGGGCAATGCCGTCAGCATGGCGGTCAGGATAAAGCTTTTACTCTTCATATGCAATGTAATTTGTTTGTTCGTTAATATATAAAATGGTACCATCTTCTTGCATGACGGGGACGTAGCCGTAGGCAGCCAGTCGGGCCTCAACGATTTCCTGCTGCGCCTGTTCAATCTGTCGTTCCGCTTCCATTCGTTCTTCTTCTGCCTCTGCCATCAGGGCGTAGGCTTTGTCATAGTCGTGGATGGTTGGCTCTGGCTTGCGCATCCCTCTTTTCTTGGTTTGGATTGGCAGCATCTGTTCCATGGGCTTTGGTGCTGAGTCTGGCAACAGATCAACGGGGGCTGCCTCTGACTGTTGGGTGGCAATCGTGTCTGCCGCTGCAACTAATGGGGTTGAGTCCTCTTGATGGACGGAGGGCATCGCAAGATACAGGATGCCTGCCACGATGGCAGCAGCTACGCCCCACCCCATCCAACGTTTGTTGGCCTTTGGCTTCATGGCCTCGATCTCCTGGAACAGCTGGCGATAGTCCTCCCATTCCTGGGGCACGTCTTTGCCTCGGAAGTATCTGGCAAGAGTGTCTTCCTCTTCCAGCGTCGTCGTGCCGTCCATATATTTGTCCAGCAGACTTTTGATGTGTTTTTTTGTGTATCGTATCATATCTTGTTCCTCCGTTTGATTTCTTCTAAAAGTGTTCGTCGCGCCCTTGCAAGCAAAGTACTGACTGATGTGGTCTCGATGCCCAGCAATGTGGCAATCTCCTCATGACTCCGCCGTTCCACCTGTCGCATATATAGTAAGGTACGCTGTGTGGTGGGCAGTTGCTGGAGTTTTGCTGACAGCCATTCATCGTTTTCTTTGTTCTCCAGTTCTTCGTGCGGACTGGTGGTCAGGCTGACGATGATGGCTTCGTCCAGCGTCTCTGAGGGTTTTCGTCGCTGACGGTTCCTGAGCAGGTGTCTGGCCATCAGGGCGACGATGGCCTCTACAGAGCGAAACCGTTCCAGTTCGTCGTGCATCTGCCACAGGCGGAGCATCACGTCCTGAGCGATGTCCTCTGCCTCTTCCCTGCCCGCTCCGCAGCTCATGCTCACGCTGAGAGCCTTCTCTCGCCACGTGCGGGCTTGCTGTTCAAATGCACTTCTCTCCATGCTGATTCTTGCCTTTACACCTATTAGACACATGAACGTGCCAAAGTCAAACTTTGTTTAGTAAAACTTAACATCTTTACCATACTTTCCAAGTCTCTATTTCCTTTTTTAAACGCTTGACGGCCTCTTCGCAATCCTCCGGATAGGCCAGGGTTTGCACGAACCAGAGTTTGCGATGCTGCACGAACTTGGCATAGTAACGACGACCGCTAATCTCTCCGCTGTCTGTATGGAGGGCCCCTGTAAGGATGAAGAAATCGTTGCCCATCTGCTGTTGCGTGGCGTGTAACTGCGAGGCATATTTCTCCATTGCCTGACTGATGGTAAGCGAATCGGTATTTGGTTCCACAAAAGCCGTCTGCACAATCTCCGTACTGTCCTGCCAGAAACTGAAACGACAACAGCCCTTATCCATCAACGAGTCATCTGTCTGCTCGAAGAACGAGGGATAGCGCACGACATAGTCGTAATCATCATCCTGATATTCCATCATGCTCGTGAGTCGCATCGCACGCTCAAGCTTCTGAGGTAAAGGCATGTCGTCCTCTTTCTCATGAACGGAGACCCATATCATGAAAGCAATGAACACCAACATGGATAGAAACAGAAATCTCTTCATACTTTTGCGATTTTGCTGCAAAGGTATGAAGAGATGTGTGAATAAGCAAAAATATTGCCTGACATTTGTCTGACATTTGTCCGACAACAGGCTATCTATCTGATTGTCAAGCCATAGGATTTCCCTCTGTCTACTTCGATTTTCAGGTCTGAATGCTGTTCGATGATGGGTTTCAACCTTCGGATGAGTGTGTAGAGCGTCTCGCTGGCGTCCTCTTTCTTGGGCCAGAGGGCATCGCAGATCTCAGCCTTGGAGAGTGTATGATTAGGAGAATGGAAAAAGAGTTCCATCAACTGTTGCTGCATAGGAGTAAGTTTCACCACGCAGCCTTTGGCATCCACAAATCGTCCCTCCTGCAGGGCCAGTCCTCCAAACATCCCCAACGTCACACGGCGCCGATATTGGTAGAGACAGAAGAAGCCCCACACCAGCGCCATCGACCACAGTATCATGGAAGGCCGCTGGTCAGACAGCGAGAGGATCGTTGCCATCGAAACCTGTGGACGAGGGGTAAAGCCTCTCTTGGTATCAACGGCCAGAACCGCTCTGCCCCTTAGGGCTTCGTACTGCAGATAGCTGTTAAACACCTGTATCGTGTCAGCGCTAATCACGTCTGACTGTTGTTTTTCCAGGGCTTTGGCTAATGCCTGGTTCATGTCCTCAGTCACCAACCGCTCTGTTGCCTGATAGCTCGTCAGGCTCACCAGGCTCGAAACCATGATGAGTGCCAAGAGCACCACTACTGCATGTCGCTGTTTCATCTTGAATCACGCTTTACATTGTTAACGGTGCAAAGTTACATATTTCTTGGTTATCTCCATCGTTATTCATAGAAAATGTGTAATTTTGCACGCGAAAATAACCCAACGAAGACGAAGGCATGATGATACTTCTGACCATATTGGCCTACTTCGCTGTGCTTTTTGGTATCAGCAAGCTCACGAGCCGAAAGGACGATAACGAGACGTTCTTTCGGGCCAGAAGACGGGCCCCGTGGTACATGGTGGCCTTCGGTATGGTGGGCGCCAGCATTTCTGGGGTGACGTTTGTGTCTGT
>JAEETC010000154.1 GCA_016286585.1 Prevotella sp.
CAATGGCAAGACCTTGGGTCGTATATGGCAGTGGAACCACAACCCTGACGACAAGATGTGGAGCCTAAAGAACGGTCGACTGCGTCTCAACACGATGCCTGCCGAACAGCTGATGTGGGCCCGCAACACCCTCACCCAGCGGGTCGTCGGTCCCTCAAGCATCGTAACAGTCGAGCTATATACGAAGGGGATGAAGGACGGCGATGTGGCAGGATTAGGAAATATCAATGTGCCCTGCTCATGGATCGGCATCGTGAAAGACGGTAAATCCATGACCCTCCGCTGCTATGAGCAGGCCGTAAATGACACCATCGACACTCCGTTCAGCGGTGACAGGATCCACCTCCGCTTAGTGGGTGACTTCGACCACGACAGGGCCCACTATGAGTACTCGCTCGACGGCTTGAGCTATCAGCAGTTAGGACGTGAGATGCCCCTGAGCTACCAGCTCATCTCCTTCCAGGGATCGCGAGCCTCGCTCTTCGCCTTCAACAAAAAGGGCAGAAACGGTGGCCATGCAGAGTTCGACAACTTCACCGTCGATGAGCCAGAGGCCGACCGTAGTGGCAATATTCCTTTCGGAAAGACCGTTCGGATCATCAACCTTGCAACAGGCAAGCCCATGATTGCACTGTCCCACGGACTGGTTTACGATACAGAGGCCACCGACAACAGCCCCCAGACCCGTTTCCGCGTCATCGACAAGGGGCAAGGTCAGGTAATACTCCAGTGTGAGGACGGACGGTATGTCTTTGTCTCCGGCTATGGCATCGCGGGTGATGTACGTCTGACCCCTGACGAATCGAAGGCCGAAGTATTCATGTGGCAGGACTACCTGAACCGTGAGTTCATGCTTATGTCCATGCGCACGCACCGGTATATCGGCAAGAGTCCCACCACAGGCAGCCCCTACTCTATGGACTTCACGGGATCCGACCCGGCCCGGAGAAACGGTGCTGTGCTGCGTTGGGAGTAAAATAAGGAAATAAACTTGCACAATTGAAAATAAAAGAGTAACTTTGTCCCCAGAATATAACAAAACAATTTTATAATGAAAAAATATCTATTTTTCCTGTTGGCTCTACTGCCATTAGCCGCTTCCGCATATAACCTGAAGCGAGTAAGCGTCCACGACCCCAGCGTCGTCTGGGAACCCACCACAAAGACATATTATATCTTCGGCTCCCACCGTGCAGCAGCAAAGACCACCGACCTCATGAGCTGGACGAGTTTCCAGGCTCCCTGGGATAACGGCTATAACAAAAACTGCTCTAACTCAGCAGCTTTTGAGACACCCGTCGTCACGAAGGTCAAGAAGGGTGGACAGGAAGTCGACTTCCCTGCCTTCAACGCCCGCAAGTGGTCAGCAAGGGGTGGCAGCGGCTACAACGTCGACGGCAACATGTGGGCACCCGACGTCATATGGAACAAGGCCATGCAGAAGTGGTGCATGTACCTCAGCATCAACGGCAACAGCTGGTACTCCAGCATCATCCTGCTCACAGCCGACAAAATCGAAGGTCCCTACCGTTATCAGGGACCTGTGGTGATCAGTGGCTTCTACAACGGAACGTCATATAAGGACACCGACCTCGAGCTCGTCCTGGGATCCCTCGACGAACTGCCTGCCAGATATAAGACAGGCTCGAAATGGGGCGACCGCTATCCGAACAACATCGATCCCTGTGTGTTCTATGATGAGGAAGGTAAGTTATGGATGTCCTACGGTTCGTGGAGCGGTGGCATCTGGATGCTCGAACTCGACGAGGAGACAGGTCTGCGCGACTACGACGTGACCTATGAACTGACAGGTTCCGGCAACGGCATCACCGTAGACCCGTATTTCGGCAAGAAGATTGCAGGCGGCTATTATGTATCCGGCGAGGCCTCCTACATAGAGTACATCGGTGGCTGGTACTTCCTCTTCGTCACCTACGGCGGCCTTGCTGCCGGCGGTGTCAAGGGCGACTACAACAACGGCGGCTACCAGATGCGCGTGTTCCGGTCAGAGAAGCCCGACGGACCATATACCGATGCGCGCAACACCGATGCGGTGTTCAAGAGTTTCTTGACCGACTTCGGCCCCAGCGCCAACGACAACCGGGGTGTGAACATCTTCGGAGCCTACAGTGAGTGGGGCAATCAGGCCAAGGGCAATTATGGCGAACGCTCACAGGGCCACAACTCCATCATAGCCGCCGAGGACGGACGAACCTATCTCGTATACCACACCCGTTTCCAGAACCGTGGCGAGGAGCATCAGGTACGAGTGCATCAGGTATTCCAGAATGAAGACGGCTGGCTCGTTGCAGCACCCTTCGAGTACACCGGCGAACAGGTCACCAGTGCCGACATCGCTACCAGCCAGCAGATAGCCACCGACCGCATCCCCGGCACCTGGCAGCTGCTCATCCATCCTTTCAAGCTCGACCATACGAAGAAGGAGGCAGCCAAACCCGTGGAGATACAGCTCAATGCCGACGGCTCTGTCAGCGGTGCTCAGACAGGCACGTGGAGCGTTCAGGAAGGCACGTCATACTTCACCATCAAGGTGGGCACCACCGAATACAAAGGAGTGATGGTAGAGCAGACACTCGAACCAACTAACGACAAAGCTGCATCGTTCACCTGCATGAATCCCAACGGAGTAACCGTCTGGGGCTATCAAACTGCCGCCGCTACAGGAATCAGGAGCATTATCCGCGACATCCCGACTGCAGACAGCCCGTTATACGATCTCCGGGGCCGCCGCGTGACTTCCCCAACAAGGAAAGGAATATACATCAAGAACGGTAAAAAGGTTATATTATAGGCACTTGAAAGAATAATTTGACTACAAACGGACTGAAAGCCCTGCTGACAGGCTGTCTCATGGCCTACTATTCCCTCTCGGTAATGGGACAGGAGGATATTATTGAGCACGAGGGCAACAAATACATCATTCATGTGGAGCAGCTGAACCCTGACAAGGAGATGACGCTGCTCGACGTGCTGCATATCTGTCCGGAACTGATGTCAAGTGACGGTAAGACACTCACAGCCGACTATCTCCTGAGTGTCGACGATATCACCCTTAGCGTCGACTACGAGCCCCTGCTTGAGGGTATCAAGGCCTGCGACCTCAGTGAGGTGACTGTATGTACATACGGTGCCGTGAACAACGCCGCGGACGGAATCACCGGTTCCATAGACCTGCAGTTCAAGGAGGGTGAGGGGCTGACAGGCAAGTTGGGGCTGCACGGGAGCACCTACGGCAACGGACAGTTGTATGCCGACATTGCCAACAGAGGTGAGAACGTGACCGTGCGTGCCTTTGCCCAGACTAAACTGCAGTATGGCCGGGTGGATGCGCTGTCAGGAACCGGCATCACCTCCCGCAACAGCGTGGAGAATGCGATGCTCTTCGTAGACTGGCAGTTGACGGACCGCGACCTGCTTAAATTAAAGCTCTCGCAGGGCTATGGAGAGCATAAGGACCATCTGCGCAATACCTCACTATACGAAGATGAGATTGAGATGATCAGGCAACGGTGGGGCGAACTCGTCACAACCTATGAGCGCACCCTCAACGAGCAGGAGGCCGGTCTCTATTTCGAGGCAGGCATCAGTTATGCCAACAATACCATAGACCATACGGGGATGCGGACGGCCCTGCCCTGGTGGATTGCCGAGTGCAGCATCCCTTTCCTGAAACAGTCGCTTTGGATGACAGCAGGCTATGAGGGCGGTTATACAAACCTCTGGTATCAGGGTCTCAGACGCGAACAGAACCTCTACAACGACCTGTATGTGCAACTGGACTATAAGAAAGGACCTTGGATTTTAAGCTTAGGAGACCGTTTCAGGCACAACACCTTCTGGGACAAGCACTATGATGGGGAAGACGGCAGCCTGTGGACGCACAACCGCAACGACCATGCCCTGCATGCCAGTGCGGGGTACCGGAAGGGGCACCATTTCGTACAAGGCACCTTCAGCCGCACGTACTTCAATCCCCTCGCCAGCGACTTCCACTCCTGGCTCGATGGAGGGGGCATGTATCACAACACGGAATACAAGACGAACCTCGCCTGGCGGTCAGAGGCGCGCTATATGTATCAGACGGAACGGCTCATAGCGACGGGCAGTGTTACTAACACGCTACTCACAGACATGCTGACACCTGACCAGTCGCTGACAGGTCTGGGGACTTCTGTCACATGGCACAAAGGAGCCATACGGCTGACAGCAGGAGCAAACGTGTACCACCTGCATATCAGTTATGACGATGCCATAGACAACACGTTCTGCACCTTCAGACTCGCACCAACGTTATTGTTTGGGAAGGGCTTCAGGTTGTCATCTGTATTGATCTACAACACAAAGATAGAGGCATACGACCAACATGCCCATCTCTACGCTTCAGTCAAGATGAACAAGGACTTGGGCAGACACTGCAATGTATTCGCCGACTTCCACGACATAGCGGGACAACCGGATGGAGAAACCTTTAACCTGATGCAGTCGTTTAAGAACAGGGCCCTGACAATAGGATTTACTTATTATCCTTGGAGATGAGGCAGACGGCGTAGGCAGAAATGCCCTCTTCACGACCGGTGAAGCCGAGGCGCTCGGTTGTGGTGGCCTTGATGGAGATATCGTCTGGGTCGCAACCGATGACCTGGGCCATACATTCCTTCATCTCCGGGATATGGGGATTCATCTTGGGACGCTCGGCACAGATAGTGGCGTCGATGTTCACGAGGCGATAACCCTTGGTGGCGATAAGTTCGATGGTCTTGCGGAGGATTATCTTGCTGTCCATGCCGTCGGTCTCAGCGGCAGTGTCGGGGAAGTGGTAGCCGATGTCTCGCATATTCGCTGCACCCAACAGGGCATCGCAGACAGCATGCAGCAGCACATCGGCATCACTATGTCCGAGGAGTCCTTTACTGTGTTCCAACTTAATGCCGCCCATCCATAACTCACGGCCTTCCACTAACTGATGGACATCGAAGCCCATTCCTACTCGTATATTCATATTTTATTATCTCTTAAACAAATCCTTGATACCGTCCATGTCGAAAGCGAGGGTGAAACGGAGTGTCTGGTCGAGAGGGTTGCTACGGGCTGTAGAGATGACGTAGCCCACGTCGAGAGAGAAAACGCTCATGCGGAAGCCGCCGCCCACGGTAAAATACTTCATGTTACCTTTCGACTCTGCCTGATGGCGATAGCCGGCACGCAAAGAGAACTGATCGTGGTACACGTACTCGGCACCCACACTCCACTGGATCTCCTCCATCTCCTCCTTGAAACCACCGGGGGCATCGCTAAAACTCTTGAACAGACCACTGATGGAACTGATGTCGCTGTACTCACGGCGCACACGGTCCTGATAGTCGGTGTTCGACTCACCATCCTCCTGACGGGGTACGGTGGGCACCAGCAGTTTGTTGGCATCGGCCGTGAGGGTGAAGCGGTTATACTCGTCGACAGGAATCATCAGCGAAGCTCCCAGACGCAGGTTGGCAGGCAGGAACTGACTCTCATCATCGCCATAGAAGGAGATCTTCGAACCGATGTTCGACATGTTCATACCCAGACCCAACTGACACTCGCGGCTGCCCAGCATCACATAATTATTATAATACATGGCCAGGTCGGCGGCAAAGGCCGAAGCCGGCTTCGAGTCCTCGCTATAGTCGTAGCGCAGGTCGCTGTAGATCCAACGGATAGCGGCGGCCAGAGAGAATTTCTCGCTAAGCATCATGGAGTAGGCCACGTCGAGCGACATCTCATAAGGCTTGACGCTCATGCCATCGTCGGCAAACACCTCACCCAGTGAGAAATAGCGCAACGAACCCGAGATGGCCGAATAGTCACCGATACGGTAGTAACCTGCAACGTATGCCAGATCGATATCGTTAACCAACTGACGGAGCCAAGGCGTGTAGTTCAGCGCAATACCCGAACGACTGATGCAGAAAGGATATTTGGCAGGGTTCCAGTACTGTGAGTTTACATCGGGGTCTGTGGCCACACCTACATCACCCATACCTGCCGCACGGGCATCGGGGGCAATGGTCTGCGAGATGACGGCATGGTCGACGGGATTGAACATCTGCACCTTGTCATCGTCTTGGGCAAAAAGAGGTGTGAGGCAAGAGGTGAGAGGTAAGAGAATACCTATCATCAGCAGCCTCATCAGCATTTGTCCTTTATTGTCTTTTATCTTCATATATCTTCCTTGTCTTCTTTAACTCTAACTTCCGTCCTATATAACGTTCTCCTGACGGTTTTTATTGCTTGAGTACGATTAATTTAACGGTTTTAGACGCTCCTCCATCCACCGTGAAGCGACAGAGATAGACACCCGTCTGCACACTGTAACCGCCACTGAGACACAGATTCCAGTCGACGATACATACACCATTCGTCGTCACGCCCGTCAATGAACGCTTATAAAGCTGACGGCCCGAGAAGTCGAAAACCTCCATCACGACATTCATGTCAGAGCCTATCATGCCCTGACTGAGGATAAATGACGTATGACCGACAGCCGGATTCTTGGTGCAGATGACGCTCAGGTCATCCGACGACAGGTTATCGACGACCTCGAAGGTGAGTTGAGACACCGACGAGTTGTTCAGCACATCCCAGGCTCTGAACAAGAGTGTATGACGGCCTATGCTGAGTTCGGGGATGCTGAAGTTGACGGCTCCGCTGCGATAGTCGCCGAAGTCGAAGGTGAAATAGTCATTCAGGTTATAGGTCATTGCCATTTCACCGTCGATGACCAGTTCCAGATCGTGGCCGATGCTACTGCCAGAGACATTGATTCCACTCTCATCATAGAGCTCGGCACGGAAGAACGGGGTGGTATTCACCTTGTCGCCATTAGAGAATGTGCGGCTGTTCAGATAACAGTAGATGGAGGGACCGATGGAGTCGTTGGTCACCACCTCACTGGCAGAGAGCAAGAAATTGCCGGTCTCGCCATGAGCCGTCTCCGACAGGTCTGAATCAACGGCATAGACTGTCATCAGACCACTGCCGTCGGTATAGCTGATATCTCTCGGTACGGCGAAGGTCATGTGGAAGACACCCTGACGGATGCTGTCAGAACCCTGATAGAGCACCTTGGTACGGTCTGTATAGAGGAAGGGAGTCTCTGCGCCTTCCGACGAGGTGTCGTTGAGCTTACAAGTGATGGTCTCCTCGGCATCCCTGACGGTAGCCGTCACCACCCCATTGAACTGAGCGTTGAGGGCGTTGCCCTGGGAGATATGGCCAGTGACGGTAGCGATCGAACCAGCACCCAGGGTGACGGCATCGCTGGCAGGCTGGCCGTTGATACTGTCGATCACGACCTGAGCCGAAGGACAAGCCAGCCGCAAGGCCGGGTCACCCAGAAGGGTATATTGTAGCTTATTGGGGGATGTGTCGCGGCCCAGACTGACCAAGTCGCACTTGGCCTGACGGACGGCTTCGCCAATGGTATAGCCCGGACGAAGCACATAGTCGGTGAACATCAAGTTCATGGCCTCATTATAGTTGGCATAGACGGTTCGGGTCGTGCCGAAGAAGGCTACACCTCCACCCCGCTGACTGAGCATCACCGTCTCACCGATGTTATCCTCCTGTCCATCGAAGGGCATGATATCGCAGGAGGCCGTCACCCATAACGGCA
>JAEETC010000155.1 GCA_016286585.1 Prevotella sp.
CTGGGTGTGACGTTCTTCGACACGGCAGAATGCTACGGGCCCTACACCAACGAAGAACTTGTGGGCGAGGCACTGGAACCTATACGAAACGAGGTAAAAATCGCCACGAAGTTCGGCATCGCGCTGAGGGACTTCAAGCAAGCACTCGACTCACGGCCAGAGACCATCCGGCAGTCGGTGGAAGGTTCACTGAAACGGTTGCGCACCGACCACATCGACCTCTACTATCAGCATCGTGTGGATAAGGAAGCGGCACCTGAGGAGGTGGCCGAGACCATCACGCAGTTGATGAAGGAGGGTAAGGTGTTGCACTGGGGTATGTCGGAGGCTGGTGCCGAGACCATCCGCCGGGCGCACAAGGTTTGTCCGCTGACAGCTGTGCAGAGCGAATACTCGATGTTCTGGCAACTGCCGGAGCGTGAAATCATCCCAACCCTTGAGGAACTTGGCATCGGACTTGTGCCGTTCTCCCCACTTGGCAAGGGTTTCCTTACTGGAGCCGTGAAGCGTGGTCAGACATTCGGTGCTGATGACTTCCGCTCGAAGGTGCCCCGCTTTGAACAGGAAAACATCGCCAAGAACATGGTGCTGGTGGACTTCGTGACCGAGATTGCCCTGCGCAAGCAGTGTACGCCTGCACAGGTCGCCCTCTCGTGGGTTATGGCGCAAAAGCCGTGGATAGTAGCCATTCCTGGCAGCACGTTATGGGGACATCTGTCGGAGAACTTTGCTGCTGCTGACATCACCTACACCGACGAGGAGATGCGCGAAATTAACCGCCGTCTCTCAGAAATCACCCTCTCAGGCCATCGATATAACGCAGATAGCCAGAAGAATATTGACAGTGGATATTAATACAATCAGAGAAGATAGATGGTCATGAAAAAAGCATTGGTTAGTATGCTTTGGATGACTTTGCTGGCCTGTTCTGGCCATGCGGAGGAGCCTCAGAAAGAACCAGAGACAATGGCAAATTACTATACACGCCAGACACGCATAAATGATGTGATGAACGATGCTGTATTTGGCGATTACGGACGACTGATATTCCCTGTGAACACAGGATATTGGAGCGGCACGACGCTGGAACAGTTGCAGCTGACGTGGTACAACTACATCGACCCTGACAAGACGGTGGAGGTGTGCAACTATCTCCGCGCTTATGCCGACAATTGTTTCATCGACATCTATACTGAGGCGGAAAAGCAGTCTAATCCGGAATTGCGCAACACGGGCTTGTTCTTCTTCCGGGGCAACAGCAATGCGCCTTTTGCCATCTGCAATGCAGGCGGCGGATTTTCCTATGTGGGAGCCATGCACGATTCATTTCCCCATGCCCTCGAACTCTCGAAGTTGGGCTACAACGCCTTTGCGCTCATTTATCGTCCGGGCGATGCTTACGAAGACTTGGCCCGTGCTATCACCTATATCTATGACCATGCCGACGAGTTGGGCGTCTGTCGAATAGGCTACTCGCTCTGGGGTGGCTCTGCTGGCGCACGGATGGCTGCAACACTGGGCAACAGTGCCAACCTGCGCTCATTGACAGGTCGCACCGACATTCCCCAAGCCTCGGCGGTCATCATGCAATACACGGGCTACACCACCGTTTCACCATACGACGGCCCCACCTACGCCTGCTGCGGCAACAGCGACGGCATTGCCTCGTGGCGCACCATGCAGAGCCGTCTTGAAAGCCTCTCAGCCCTCGGCATCCCCACTGAGTTCCATTCGTACAACGGTCTGCCCCACGGCTTCGGCCTCGGCACAGGAACCGTAGCCGAAGGCTGGATCAACGATGCCATCCGTTTTTGGCAGCATCAAATCTCTGGCACCAGTGGCGTCCGCTCCATATCTTCAAACACCAACCGGTCCAAGGGAATCTATGCCCTCGATGGCACTCGCCGCGACACCCTTCAGCGGGGCATCAACATCGTAAATGGTCACAAGATTCTGATGAGATAAAAACTGCATGACGATTCATGGCGAAGCGGGCAGCGATGTCCGCTTTTTGCATGCCATACCGTGCAAAACGAGTTTGACGGCCTAATATATATTAAAAGGTGAAAGCGTTTTGGCGATAATTGCAAAATAATGTGTATCTTTGCACGCAAAAGACATTATTTTATGTTTAGCATTAAAGACATATCCGAGTACATCGTGCTGCTCATCGCTGCCTTCGCCAGTCAATACCAGATGACCGACGCCGAAGCCTACCGCTATCTTAGCCGTTACGGAGCCATCAAGGTGGCTCACGACTTCTACGACGTGATGCACACACAACCGATGGGCGACATGGTGCAGAGCATGGCATCGTACTGCCACAGGAAAGGAGGCCACCTATGATACGGCTCTACCATGGTTCCACGGTCAATATCGATCACATTGACCTCCAGAAGTCTCGTCCCAACAAGGATTTCGGACGCGGCTTCTATCTCTCTGCCGACCGACAGCAGGCATGGCGCATGGGCGAGTTCAAGGCCCTTACCGAGGGCGGTGCGCCCGTGATGAATACCTACCTCTTCGATGAGGCCGTACTCACCTCTGGCGAGTTGCGCGTGCTGACCTTCGAGGGTTACACCCGTGAGTGGGCAGAGTTCATCTTCCTCAACCGCAACAACCGCAGCGTCAAGCCCGCCCACGACTACGACATCGTCTATGGCCCCATAGCCAACGACCGCGTGGGAGTGCAGATAGGAAAATACGAGGCTGGCGACATCACCCTCGACCAGTTCCTCGAGAATCTGAAATACATGAAGGGCGTTACCTTCCAGTACTTCTTCGGTACGGAGCGCGCCCTCGCTAAACTCTCCAAGATATGACCGAGCCTAACGTTACCCCACAGGAGTTCAACCGTCTGAAGGAGCAGCTGACTGCCAGTTTGATTCAGATTCTCGTCGAAGAGCATGGCTATTCGCTCGAAGATGCCCTCGACCGCGTCTATACCTCGCCCATCTTCGAGAAGCTTTCCGACCCCAATACAGGCCTCTTCTTCCAGTCGCCCCGCTATGTCCTCTCGTATATAATATAAAGGTACAGACGGAAAAGAGATTCGGGAGGCCGACGCTGGCGATTCAGCGGCGGCCTCCCGAAGTTTTGTTATTCATCATTCGCATCAAATATCTCTGGCGGGAATCTGATTTCATCCTCTGGGTCATCCAGATATTCGTCGTAGTGGTCTTGAAAATAGGATGCTTCATCATCAATCTGGCCGATGCCTCGCCGACGAACCTCCTGCATTTGCCTCAGAATTGCTTGTCGATGGGCGACCACATAATCAAACATCTGCTGCGTCGTGGTCAGCTTTTCATTGCAATACCACTCGAAATGCCCGCTGATGTCCGGCCAGTCATTGTGTCGCCTTACCAGAAGATTGTCGCCCGACTTTCCGACGACTTCAAAAGTTTCTTCCTCCATTTCATAGCCCGGCTCAATGTCTATCCAATAGAAATATTTCCCCAAGTCAGTCGGCCATTCATTTTCCAATGACTTTACCGTCCGCTGTGGCTTCTGTTCAGAAACGACGGCATGACGTTCAGGCATTGTTCTCTTCTCTGTGCCTCTTGAATTGCTTTTCTTTGGCTCTATCAGCCAAGCATAGCCAATCATATAAGCCACAAAGAACAGGACAATGATGACAATATCAACGGTCTTGAATTTCTTTTGAGCCATAATCGTGTTAAACTCTGACAGGACGATTCCTCAGTGCCTTAATCATTGTTCGATAATGAAGATTGATTGCATTATGGTTTTTGTCCAGATTCAAAGGCGGATTGAATGAGTTAATCAATTCCGATTCTTCGTTCTTATAATTTGAATTGGGCACAAAAAGCACCAAAAGGTTTTGCATCATCCATTTTGTGATGGCGTTCTCGTCACGTTCACAATACTTTGTTTTTGTAGAGTCAGGCTTTTTGCCACGGGGTACTAATTTGTATCCCCAAAGGCATCCTAAAGACTTGCGTAAAGTTGACCTTCCTGCATTATTGCCTGTTAGATGGGTTTCATAGACGCGATTATAAAGAGTTTTACCCGTCACTCCCGTATAAAGAACACGATATTCCACACCCTGAAATTCCAGCGTTGTAAACTCTGGTTGCTCTGCCATCATTTCAGTGGGAAGCATCACATCCGGCCTAAGCAGAAAGATGTAATTTCCCGGTGCTTTGGCTGGAAGTCCCTTCGTCATATCGGAGGGGTCAAACAATTGGTACGTGCTAATTGCTTTCATTCTAATTCCATCTTCAATTTGTCGATAACAGTAGAAGAAGCCTTTTTCCCTTTTTCAATAAAGAAGTTCTTTATAGAGCTTTTGGTGACTTTCTTGTTTCCGTGACTATCAGACCATGCCTCATATTCGTTTTTCCAATGCTCTATATTATCCAATATGACAGCATCTGCATTAGCTCTTAATCTTGCTTCCACATTACTTGCGGCAATATTCAATTTCGTCCACTCTTGATGTTTAATCAAATTAGGGCAGTGCCTTACACTTAGCATTTCATAATAATCCTCTCTTCCACTTCGATAAAGAGTAGGATTAAAACCATCAGCCAATTCAGGATATTTCTTTATAGTGTAATCAAATATTTCGTCGCATATCTCTTCCGCCGTCATCTTGGCCAATTTCTTTTGAGACTCTTTTGCGGTTTTCTCCCTTTCTTTCCACATTGCCCGATTCTCTTTGGCCTCTTCTTCTCTTTCTTTCCAATAGGCTTCATCGTCATCTGGTCCAATCAAGCCAAAAGACATATTGTCTGCAATTTCCTCGCATGCAGCATCCAAATCCTCTGATGGCATATACCATTTTAGTTTGCTGAAATAGCAAGCCGCCAAAAGACGCTGCTGCTCTTCAACTTTTGAATTGTTGGTAGTAGCTTCCAACTCCTTCAATAACTTATCATTATTGCCAGACATCATTTCATCTAAGCTCTCTTTTGAAAGGTTGATGAAACTCAATGATTCTATATCAGACGGATTAAGATGTAGAATGTCTATCAGTTTAATTTTATATTTTATGTCCATAACTCTATTATGTTTTAGTTTTCCTAATTGTAATGAATAAGAATATGCATCACAAACTTCTTATCTAAACGAATCACAATATATTTGCCTGCTGCATATTCTTTGAACTTTGTGTTATCATCAAGAACAGCTTTCAAATCTCTTGCTACTGCGCTGCCATCCTTCGTTGGTACCACTCCATTAAAAATGTCAAGGCGAAATGTGTAGCCCGAATTAACTCTATTGCCTACAGCAACAAATATTTCTTCTTTTAGGGGTAGTTCAAGTTCTTCATTTTCTTCATCCTCCAGAAATTCAAGTATTTCAGGAAGAACTTGTTGCCAAAGTTCAACATATTTGTGGGAACTTTTCTTTTCCATCATATTATTTGGTTTATTTTATGACTAAAGGAATCTATTTTTGTTTGCAAATTTACTCATTTTTATTGAGTCTTGGGTGCTTTTTGGCTAAGAAAGCATAAATCTTAACCACTTTTAGATGAAATATGTAAGTACTTATACGAGATTTCAAGATTATTTCATACATTTGCAGTTAGAAATCATTTTTTGGACTAAAGAGAGCCAACAGTTTTTCCGAGAAGTCAATAAATAACCACAAAAGAATCGGGAACAAACGAAGGCTGCCAGCTCACTCCCACAGAGGCGTGAGCATTTGGCGGTTTACGACATGTTCACGGGGCTGTGGTTAGCCTATTGACTTCTGTTGTTTATCAAAGAGTGCGAAACGCCTCTTTCTTTCAAAAGATGATTCAACGGAAATGAACTTTATGAACAACAATTGATATAGTGATTATGAGCATGTCGAACAATACAAAAGATTCTCGCCCTCCGCCTGACGGAAAATTGTAGTTCAAACGCTTGAACTACGCTTCCAGAGCCGCGGCAAGGAGTTCAAAGGCTTGAACTACACCCCGCAACTCCGCGGCAAGGAGTTCAAAGTCTTGAACTACGCCCCGCAAAGCCGCGACAAGGAGTTCAAAGGCTTGAACTACGCCTCGCAAACCCGCGACAAGGAGTTCAAAGGCTTGAACTAAGCCCCGCAACTCTGCGGTAGGGAGTTCAAAGGCTTGAACTACGATTTCTGAACACGAATGGCCACAAATGACCCACGCTCCGAGCTTGCTCGCCTGAGCACCTATGAAAGAAAGCAATGAGCGAAGAATTTGTCACTAATAAAAATTATATGAACAATTCATGGTCAATTACATGGCAATTATATGTTAAAATAAAAAAGTAAAGACTATGCAAGAAGATATTTTATTGGTTCCCTATCAGGACCTTTCGCAGTGGCCCAACGACCTGCACCTGCAGTTCAACCAGACGCAGGACGAGCAGATGGATGCGGAGTTCGACGTGGACAACCCCGCGCCGGGCAAACTGGCACAGGCCATCGCCGACCACAAGGCCGCCGTCGCCACGGAGAACTCGGCCTACATCGTGTCGCGCTCGTCGGAGTACACGGAGCAGATTGCCGAGCAGGACGCAATCCGCGACACGAAGATTGACGAGGCGACGTCGGTGGCCAACGCCATGGCCAAGGTGGCCTCGCTGCCAGCGATGCAGCAGGCGGCTTAGGTGTGGCTGCGCGGCTGGAACGTCTATAAGCCCAACCCAAAGTCGGCCTACGAGGCTGAGACGACGGCCATTCAGCAGTGGTACGAGGACTACCAAGCCGACGCCGACCAGCAGCAGGCCGCACGCACGCTGGGCATCGAGCAAATCATTGCCGACATGGTGGCCGCTAACAACGAGGTTCACCGCCTCATCGTGCTGCGCGAGAACACGCAGGGCCAGCAGCAGAATACCACCGTCTCGCTGAAGGACGCCCGCACGGCCACCGACAAGGCGTACAAGTGGATGATACTGTGCCTGAACTCGTACAAGGTGGTCGACCAGGACCCCGACCGCTTCACCGCCGTCACCTCGAACCTCATCGCCCAGCAGGAGTACTACCTCGGACTGGTGAAGGACCGCCAGCGCACGAACAAGCGCGTGCAGGTGAAGAGCGAGGAAATCGGCAACCACACCTACGCCGTCTCTACCGGCTGGACGTGGGCGAAGCTGGCTCAGGAGAACGCGAAGGCATTTGCCCTCGACCCAGAGCCGAGCGCACCGGGCGAGGAGCCGGTGGTCGTGCCCCAGCGCATCGTGTCCGTCGATAAGAAGGCCACGCAGTTCGGCACGCTCGCCGTCGCCCTCAACGGCATGATTGTGAAGCCGACCGACGCAGTGGACGTGAATAAGACGTATCAGCTGGTGGTTTATACGCCGGAGTAATTTCCGAGAATAAAAAAGCCCCAAAACTTACGTTTCGGAAAAAAGTGAAATTATACCCGCAATTTGTGTTACGACAAGTTGCGGGTTTCTTCGTACCTTTGCACCCAGAATTTAATCAAACAATAATGAATATGCAGACAATCAAATTGAACAACGGCGTGGAAATGCCACAGATGGGTTACGGAGTGTTTCAGGTGTCGCCTGAAGAGTGTGAACGTTGCGTAAGCGATGCCTTGG
>JAEETC010000156.1 GCA_016286585.1 Prevotella sp.
TTACCGATGGAGAAGTAACGGGCCTGGGGATGGCCCAGCATCATACCAGAGACGCTGGCATGAGGTTTCATCGCCCCGCTCTCGGTCAGGCGGATACCAATCTGTTTCATGTCCAACAGGTCGTCGAACACAAAGTTCAGACTGGTGTCGGGCAGGGATGGATAGCCCACGGCAGGACGAATGCCTTGGAATTTCTCGACCAGCATCTCAGGGATGGAGAGATGTTCGTCCTTCGCATAACCCCAAAACTCCTTCCTCACTTGTTCGTGCATCCGCTCGGCGGCAGCCTCAGCCAAACGGTCTGCCAAGAGCTGGACCATCATCTTCTGATAAGGGTCAGCATCGAAGTCGGTCTCAAGGCCATGATCCACAGAGGTAGCGAAGATGGCTATTTTCGAGGAGGGAGGAGGAAGGAGGGAGGAGGGAGAAATGTTAAGAGGCGGGATGAAATCGGAGAGGCAGAGGTAGGGAGGTTTGCCCTGTTGCTGCCGCAGACAGGGGATCCTTTTTTCAGCGGAAGATGGTATTCTCACTCCACACTCCTCACTCCACACTCCTCGAACAACAATATCATCACCGTCGCTGTAGGCATCGAAGAGTTCGAAGAGTCCATAGGCATGATAAGACCCTTCCAGCTGACGCAGCACAACCTCAGCCTCCTGAAGCAGACGATCTTTCTCTGCCTGGTCCTTCACCTGCCAGGCAAAGAAAAAGTAAGGCCAGTTGATATAGGCCGACAGTTCGGAGATATCGTAGGTGAGTTTCATCTGAATTCAACGGGCTGTCCGATATAGTCTGTGTCCACCCTACCCTGCTCATAGACGGTATGGCCGTTACAGAGAGTGCGCTCCACCCGCCAGAGATACATGTGGCCCTCCATCGGACTCCAGCCACAGCGGCTCTGGATCAGCTCCTTGGTTACCGTCCAGCCCGTGTTAGGCCTAACCAGCACGACATCAGCCTGATAACCCTCACGAAGGAACCCCCGCTGGCGCACTTCGAAAAGACGAGCCGGATTGTGACACATCAGTTCGACAAGGCGCTCAAGGGAGAGGATTCCCTGATCCACCAGCTCCAGCATCGTGACCAGCGAGAACTGGATCATCGGCATGCCGCTGGCAGCACGGGCACAGCCTCCCTCCTTCTGAGAGAGCAGATGGGGGGCGTGATCGGTACCTATAACAGCGATGCGTCCATCGTTCAGGGCTTCACGGAGGGCGTCACGGTCACGTTCCGTCTTGACCGCAGGGTTGCACTTGATACGAGTGCCGAGGGCCTGATAGTCACGATCGCAGAAATAGAGATGACTCACCGTTGCTTCGCCTGTAATCCGAGGAGTGAGGAGCGAGGAGTGAGGAGTGAGAAATGATAATTCGCGGGCGGTGGTGAGATGGGCGATATGGAGACGGGCCTGGTGTTTGGTGGCGAGTTCGACAGCCAGACGAGTGCTCTCATAGCACGCCTCCTCACTTCGGATCTCAGGATGGTGGTTCACGTTGGGATCGTCGCCATACTTCTGCTTGGCCTCAGCCATATTGCGGTTGATAATCTCCGTATCTTCGCAATGGGTCATGATAGGTAGCGGAGCCGTTGAGAAAATGCGGTCCAAAGCTTCCTTGCGGTCGACGAGCATGTTGCCCGTCGAAGAGCCCATAAACAGTTTGATGCCTGGGATGCGGTGGATGTCGAGCTGTGGGAAGAGGCTGACATTATCGTTCGTGGCTCCGAAGAAGAAACTGTAGTTCACATGACTCTTCGTGGCCGCCAACGCGAACTTCTCATCGAGCGCCTCCAGCGTCGTGGTCTGCGGCACCGTGTTGGGCATATCGAAGTAGGTGGTGACACCTCCTGCTGCAGCTGCACGACTTTCTGTGTCGATGTCGGCCTTCTCCGTCAGTCCAGGTTCACGGAAATGCACATGATCGTCGATGACACCAGGCAACACAAAACAACCCGAAGCATCGATGATTTCATCATATGATGCTTCGGGCGTATAGTTTCCCTCGATAATCCGGGTTATCTTTTCATTCTCAATGACCAGTGAGCCATTGAATGTCCTGCCTTCGTTGACAAGTGTTCCTCCCTTGACCAGCGTTGTCATTTCTGCGGAAGGCTGAGTGACGGCAGCTGCGTGGAGTCAGCTTCTGACGGCTGCGGGGCTGGCTGTGTAGCCGGAGCCTGAGTCACATCGTCGGCCAGTCCGTTCTGCTGGGCCTGAATGTCATTGGCCGTCTTGTAGTACAGCTTCACGTAAGGATCCTCCTTGAATTTCTTCGTGGCCTTACTCATGATATCCTCAATCTGTGGTGTCAACACAGGATAAGGATAGCTGCCTGTGAGCATCATGAAGACACCAGGACCCAGGACGTTGTCAAAGTTCTCAACGATGAAGTTCGTCACCAACGAATCCTCCTGCTGGGCCAGACGGGCGGCCTCGATAGAGAGTTGACGGTTGATGACCTCCTCGTCGATGCCGTCGAGCAGCATCTGACTATGACGATGGGACAGCTCATTAAGCTCGTTGCCAATCTGGTCGTGACGGTTGATGAACTGATACAACTTGTCGTTCAACGGCGATCCGCTGACGCTGCGGCCAGTATTGTCGATATGGATCTCTATCTCACCCTTCTCAATCACGACGGGCATCGCGAGCGACTGGTCGTCCATATAGAGCGTTGCCAGCTTGACAGTATCCAGAAGACCTGCAAAACGGAATTTGCCGTGTACGACGTCGCAGGAGTCCAAGTTTTTCAACTCCTGGTCCTTCACCGTTTTCAGATAAAGCTTGCTGCCATCCAGCGACGAGACAGACGAAGAGCCCTGTATCGAATAGGACTCGGCACAGGAGGTCAGCGTGGCCAGAATGGCAAAGACATATATAATCTTATTCATATTCTCTCGTTTCGTGGCGCAAATGTACAACGATATATTGAAGTAGAAAAATAAATTTGCGCATTTTAAAACAAATGCGCAAACTTTTATAGTTTTTTTGAAGAAGATTCCGCCTCTTTGGCCAGCTCTCTGTCAATTCTATGCGTGGAATAGAGTTGCAGAATGGCTGCAATAAGCAGCGTCAGTACCCATTTATTATATATATAGGTAATATAGTTGACCTGACTCAGTCCGAACACATTCCCCATACTGGCAAACATCAACAGAGCAGAGAGAAGAAACAGTCCGTCGCTCAACAGCATCATCCTCCGCAGACGACGGATAACAAAGTTCGAACCCTCGTAACGCTGGAGGAACTGCATCGATGTAAAGGCTAAGGCTCCGACGGCGAACACATAGGGAGCCGGAGACCACGCCAACAGACTGGCACCCGCACCGATGACCATCAGCAGGGCACCCACAACGAAAATAAGTGTCTGAGTCTTACTTAGCTGCTTCATTTCCAACAATCGGTTTCGGTGTGCGGTCGTCATCACTCAGCACAAAGATGTCCTCGTCGTCGGCCTTCATAAAATACCGTTCACGGGCTATCTTCTCCATCGCTTTCGGATTCCTGTCCAATTCCCTGATCTGGGCCTGGTCACGCTGGAACGCCGCATTATAACGCGCCTTCTCCTCCGTCAGTTCCTCAATGCGCTGGCGGTTCTTCAGATGATTCCACACGCTGTTCTCATCGAGGAACCCCACGATGGCCACACCAGCCACACAGACCGCGATGTATTTCAGGGCCTGAGACCTCCAGATTCGGAGCGCACAAATCTTAATGCTTGTCAGAACTTTCATATTCGCCTGCAAAGATAAGAAAAAGAGGTGAGAGGTGAGAGGCGAGTGGTGAGAAAGTACGGTCTTTTAACTCCCTTTAACTCCTTTAACTCCATTAACTCCTTTAAAAGTTGTATCTTTGCACCACAATTTATCAATTACAAGTATGGAATATATCGTATCAGCCAGGAAATACCGCCCGATGACCTTCGACACCGTCGTAGGTCAGGAAGCCCTGACGACGACGCTGAAGAACGCGGTGAAGAGCGGAAAACTCGCCCACGCCTACCTCTTCTGCGGTCCGAGGGGTGTCGGCAAGACCACCTGTGCACGTATCTTCGCCAAGGCCATCAACTGCCAGAACCCGACGGCAGAAGGCGAGGCCTGCAACGAGTGCGAGTCGTGCCAGTCGTTCAACGAGCAGCGTTCACTCAACATCTTCGAGCTCGACGCCGCCTCGAACAACTCCGTGGAGCATATCAAGACGCTGATGGAGCAGACACGCATCCCGCCGCAGCTCGGACGCTACAAGGTGTTCATCATCGACGAGGTGCACATGCTCTCAACAGCAGCTTTCAACGCTTTCCTCAAGACACTCGAAGAGCCGCCCGCACACGTCATCTTCATCCTCGCCACAACGGAGAAGCACAAGATCCTGCCCACCATCCTCAGCCGATGCCAGATCTACGACTTCGAACGGATGACCATCCGCAACACTGTCGATCATCTGAAGCATGTAGCCGAGAAGGAAGGCATCACCTACGAGGAAGAAGCGCTGGCGGTCATTGGCGAGAAGGCCGACGGTGGTATGCGCGATGCTCTCTCCATCTTCGACCAGGCAGCATCCTTCTGTCAGGGGAACATCACCTACGCAAAGGTCATCGAAGACCTGAATGTGCTCGACTCAGAGAACTATTTCCAGATCATCGACCTTTCCATCAATAACAAAGTGAGCGACATCATGGTGCTGCTGAATAGCATCATCAACAAGGGCTTCGATGCCGGACTGCTCATTCAAGGTCTTGCCAAGCACGTGCGCAACGTGATGATGGCCAAGGACTCGCAGACACTCCCACTGCTCGAGGTGAGCGACCAGCAGCGCCAGCGCTATGCCGAACAGGCCAAGAAGTGCGAGACCCGCTTCCTCTATCAGGCCTTGCGACTGATGAACCAGTGCGACATCAACTACCGCCAGAGTTCCAACAAACGACTCTTGGTGGAGCTGACTCTGATAGAGATCGGCCAGATCACCCAGCCCGACGATGCTGCCGGCGCGGGGCGTAGCCCCAAGAGATTAAAATCCCTGTTCAAGCAACTGATACAGCAGTCTCAGCCCCAGAAAGTGGCTCAGCAGGTGGCCCAGGCTAAGACCGCTGTACCTCAAAAGGCCGTGCAGACTAGTGAAACTAGGAATACTAGTCAAACTAGTCAGACTGGTAATACTGGTAACACCAGCCAGGCAAAGCCCGCCCCAACGATGAAACTCGGCGGTATCGGCTTTTCGTGGGGCAACCTCCGCCAACAGTCGAAGTCCTCAAAGATTCCGGGCATGGCCGCTACCTCGAAAGAGGAACAGAAAAACGCTGTCTTCACCCAGGACGATCTGGAATACCAATGGATGATGATGTGCAACCGCATGCCCCTGGAATACAGCGGCATCGCCACCCGCATGAAAAACATGAACCCCGTCATTACCGAGTTTCCTCAGGTACAGGTGGTGGTTGACAACGCCCTCATCCAGCAGCAGATGGAGGACTTCAAGGGCCGTATCGTGAAAACGCTTGTCAACAGTCTGCACAACACGGGCATCACGCTCGAAATCACTGTGGCTGAACAGTCTGAACGTCCCAAACTGCTCACCCGTCGTGAACAATTTGAGGCGATGACCAAAGAAAATCCTGCTATAGCAAAACTACAGCAGGACTTCGACTTAGTATTGGCCTGAGATCTTACTCTCCAATAAACTTCTTGATGGTCTGCAAACAGAGATCACTGCTTACAGGCTTCGACAGGAAATCGTCACACCCAGCCTCCATAGCCAGCTGACGGTCGCTGTCGAAGGCGTTGGCCGTCAGAGCTATGACGGGCAGACCAGGATGTTTCTCCTTAATCGCTTTCGTGGCCTCCAGACCGTCCATCACAGGCATCTTGATATCCATCAGAACGATATCAAAGTCACCAGCCTCAACCTTATCAACAGCCTCCTGACCGTTTGTAGCACGCTCAAACTGATAGTACTTCTTCAGGATGTACGTCATCAGGATGTAGTTACTGTTATTGTCTTCTGCAATCAAAACCTTTTTCATATTTCAATTCTTTACCTTTTTACTTTTTTACCTTTTTACTTTTTTCCAAGTCTGTCTTTCCACATCTTGCTCATATCCTCAAGCGTCTTACCCTTGGTCTCAGGCACGAGGCGCCATACGAACAGGGCGGCAATCACACAGATGATGCCATAGAGGCCGTAAGTGAACCAGTGTCCGAAGTCGTCACCCTCAGTCAGGTGCATGTTGAACATCGGCACGAACGACGAGCTGACGATGAAGTTGGAGATCCACTGGAAGGCGACGGCGATGGCCACGGCAGCACCACGGATGGTATTGGGGAAGACCTCGGCGATGAGCACCCAGGTGATTGGACCCCAAGAGAACATGAACGAAGCCGAATAGATGAGCAGCGAGGCAGCGGTGACCAGTGCAAGGTCGGGGTTACCGAAGGTCACAGCCACACCGAAGGCACCGAGGGCCATACCCAGCGAACCGCTGATGAGCAGCGGCTTGCGGCCCCACTTCTCGACGGTGAACACAGCGACGAGCGTAAACGAGATGTTGATGATACCCATGAAGACAGTCAGCATCATCGGGTCGTCCATACCCATGTCGCCGAAGATACGCGGAGCGTAGTACAGCACAGCGTTGATACCCACGGCCTGCTGGAACACGCTGAGCATGATGCCGATGAAGATACACATCGCACCGTAGGTCATCAGCTTCTCCGTCTTCACCACCATCGTGTCCTTGATGTCCTGCAGGATCTGCTGAGCCTTCAACGAGCCGTTGATCTTGGCAAGAATACCCTCGGCCTTCTTGTCCTGACCGATGGAGACGAGGTAACGCGGCGTCTCAGGCACGAAGCAGATGAGCAGGGCAAAGAGTCCTGCGGGCACAGCCTCGGAACCGAACATATAGCGCCAGCCTGTGGTCACCGTCCATTGGGCGGCGGGGTTGATGGCAGCCAGACCCTTACCCATCTCCTCCACGAGCGGCTGGATGTGGTCGCCGAGGATGAAGAAGTTCACGAAGTACACCACCAACTGACCGAAGATGATGGCGAACTGGTTCCATGACACCAGCATACCGCGGATGTTCGAGGGAGCCACCTCACCGATATACATCGGACAGATAGCCGAAGCCAGTCCCACACCGATACCACCGATCACACGGTAGATGTTGAACATGATGAGCAGCGAATAAGTCGGAGTGCCGTGCTCGAAGAACATGAACTCCGGCTCCATCGAGCCGAGTGCTGAGATGAAGAACAGCAAGCCGGCGATGATCAGCGACTTCTTACGTCCGAGATTCGTGGCCAGAAGTCCGGAGATGGCCGATCCGATGATACAGCCGATGAGTGCCGAAGCCGAAGTGAAACCGTGCCAACCGTCGGTATAGGCAAAGTCCTTGGCTTCCATGAAAAACGCTTGCAGACCTTTCTCTGCACCTGAGATGACGGCTGTGTCGTAGCCGAATAACAGACCGCCAAGCACGGCGACCATCACGATTGAAATGAGGTAGGCTTTGC
>JAEETC010000157.1 GCA_016286585.1 Prevotella sp.
TAGTTGCCTATCAGCGGAAAGGTTGTCACCAGGATCTGTCCTGCATAGCTGGGGTCTGTCAGACTCTCCGGATAGCCCGTCATGGCTGTGTTGAAGACCACCTCACCGACTGTATCGGCCTCGTAGCCAAACGACTTGCCACAGAATGTCGTGCCATCTTCGAGTATCAGTTTTGCTTCTCTCATTTCTTATTCTTATAACTGCATCTTTAATACTTTCTCTACATAATTGACAAAGGCCTCATTGCAGAGGCGGATACCACCAGGGGTAGGATAATGGCCTGTAAAATACCAATCGCCAGGATGGTTGGGACAGGCATGATGGAGACCCTCGATGCTCTGGAATACCAGTTCCACGGGGGCTTGCATCCCTTCCGGACGAAGCATCTCCACGATTTTGCGGTTGATCTCCTCCACGGAGAACGGTGCATAGATATTGCGCACATGGTTCAGCGAGGCTGGCGAATATTTACAGGCCTTGTAGGTATCGGCAATCAGTTTCTGCATGCCGCGTTCCTTGATGAGGGCGATGGCAGCACGGAAGGCACAGAGCTCCTCGAGGTGCGACATGTCGATGCCGTAGTAGTCAGGATAACGGATCTGCGGCGAACTGCTCACCATCACGATCTTCTTGGGGTGCAGACGATCGAGGATCTTGAAGATGCTCTCTCTTAAGGTTGTACCACGCACGATGGAGTCGTCGATGATGACGAGGTTGTCTACATGGGCCGTCAGACTGCCATAACTGATGTCATAGACATGGGCAGCCAGGTCGTTGCGCTCAGAGTTGTCAGCAATGAACGTGCGCAGTTTGATGTCCTTCCACACCACCTTCTCCGTCCTGACCTCACCATGCAGTTTTCTGAAACCGTCTGTCATGCCGTAGAAAGCCACCTCAGCCGTGTTGGGGATATAGGAGAACACGGTATGATCCACATCACCGTCGATGGCCTGTAGGATGGGCTGTGTCAGTTGCTCACCCAGCCGTTTGCGCTCCTGATAGATGTCGCTGTCAGAACCACGACTGAAATAGATACGCTCAAACGAACAGGCACTCAGTTGCTGGGGGAGCATGATCTGCTCCAGCCTGCTCTCGCCGTTCTTATGGATGATTAAGGCCTCGCCTGGCTGAAGCTCGCATACATCTTCCGATGAGAGGTCGAAGGTAGTCTGCAACACAGGCCGCTCGCTGGCTAAGGCGATGAGCTCTTCATCGCGATAGTAGAACGCAGGACGGATACCCCACGGGTCGCGCACTGCGAACATCTCACCAGAGCCCGTCAGTCCGCACATCACGTAACCACCATCATAATGACTCATCGTGGTCTTCAGCACGTTCGCCATCTCCACGTGGTTGTCGATATAGTCTGTAATATCCGTTCCTTGGAGGCCTTTCTCACGAGCCTCCTGATAGAGTCGTTCCACCTCACGGTCCAAACGATGACCCATCAGTTCGAGGGTGATGTATGAATCACCATAGATACGCGGCGACTGCCCCTGGGCCGTTAAGAAACGAAACACCTCTTCGATGTTAGTCATATTGAAGTTGCCACACAGACAGAGGTTCTTGGCACGCCAGTTGTTACGACGCAGGAAGGGGTGCACGAACGTCAGTCCGCTCTTGCCCGTCGTCGAGTAGCGCAGATGCCCCATCAGCAGCTCACCAGCCATCTCTTGGGTCACACGGGAAAAGATCTCCGTGATGGCATCCTTGCCCTCGGCTTTCTCACGGAACATATACTCCGTGCCCGGCTCCTTGTTCAGACTGACAGAGGCGATACCTGCACCCTCCTGACCACGGTTGTGCTGCTTCTCCATCATCAGGTAGAGCTTGTTGAAACCGTAACGCCACGTGCCGTATTGTCGCTCGTAGTAGTTCAGCGGCTTCAGCAGGCGAACCATCGCCACACCACACTCATGCTTCAGCTCTTCCATCAGCGCAAGCTTTAATGAATGACATGAACAGCGGGTGCGGATGGAGCACCGACGATGAATATTCCGGGTGGAACTGAGTGCCGATGTACCACTTCTTCTCTGGAATCTCCACAATCTCTACAAGATTGGCGGCAGGATTGATACCCACGCACTTCATGCCTGCAGCCTCGTACTCTTCTTTATAGGCATTGTTGAACTCATAGCGATGACGATGGCGCTCCTTAATCAGCGTCTCCCCACCATAAGCCTCGTAAACACGGCTGCCTTCCACCAACTCACAATCATAGGCACCCAGTCGCATCGTGCCACCCATCTGGGTGATGCTCTTCTGCTCCTCCATGATGTCGATCACATTGTGTGGTGTCTTCTCGTCCATCTCAGCGCTGTTGGCATCCTGATAGCCCAGCACATTGCGTGCAAACTCGATGACCATCATCTGCATGCCCAGACAGATGCCGAACGTCGGAATATCATTGGTGCGACCATATTCGGCAGCGATGATCTTACCCTCGATACCACGCTGTCCGAAGCCTGGACAGACCACGATGCCTGCCATACCGTCGAGCTTCTCGCTGACGTTCTGACGGGTGATCTCCTCGCTGTTGACGAAATGGATTTTGGCCTTCACATCATTATAGATGCCTGCCAAGTTCAGACTCTCGCGGATGCTCTTATAGGCATCTTGCAGATTGTACTTGCCCACCAGTCCGATGTGTACCTCACGCTTGGCGTTGCGCTGTTTGTCAAGGAAGTCGTGCCAGGGTTTCATCTCTGGCGTCTCACCCACAGGGATGCCGATCTTTCGCAGGAGGGCTGCGTCGAGCCCCTGTCGCTGCATGCTCACAGGCACCTCATAGATGCTCGGCATATCCTCGCTCTGCACCACGCACTCCAAATCGACATTACAGAACGACGCCACCTTCATCCGCAGGGCGTTATCAAGGTGGCGTTCAGTTCGCAGTACGAGGATGTCGGGCTGGATACCCATACTCTGCAATTCCTTCACCGAGTGTTGCGTGGGTTTCGTCTTCAGCTCTTCTGCCGCCTTCAGATAAGGCACGTAGGTCAGGTGTACACAGACGGCGTTGCGACCCAGTTGCCATCGCAACTGTCGGATAGCCTCCATAAACGGCGCACTCTCAATGTCGCCGATCGTACCACCCACCTCTGTGATGACGAAATCGAGCGCCTCATCTTTTTCTTCCTCTCGGAGCATCCTCCGTTTGATCTCATCCGTGATATGGGGCACCACTTGAATCGTCTTGCCCAAATAGTCACCGTGACGCTCACGATCGATGACCGTCTTGTAGATACGCCCTGTTGTTATAGAGTTGTTTCGTGTTGTGTGTATGCCAGTGAACCGTTCATAATGTCCCAGGTCCAAGTCGGTCTCCATACCGTCGACGGTCACGTAGCACTCCCCGTGCTCATAAGGGTTCAGCGTGCCGGGATCGATGTTGATGTAAGGGTCGAATTTCTGAATGGTAACCTTATAGCCGCGTGCCTGCAAGAGTTTGCCGATGCTGGCGGAAATGATGCCCTTTCCTAACGAGGAAACGACGCCGCCCGTGACGAAGATATACTTTGTATCCATAAATAACATATTTATGGGCTGCAAAGGTACTGATTTCTGGCGTAAAAGCCCCTATGCCCGCATGAATTTTGATTGTTAAAAACACACTTAACTATCATTTTGTAAAGTTTCACTGGTACCTAACCCTCATTCCCCTTTCATTTTGCCGATAAATACAACAATTATCTTGCAATCTGTCATTTTTGAAGATTTCTCCTGCCTGAACTATTTTCTCTTCTTATTGACGGAGGATGCTGATGTATTCCTCATAAGAAATGAATCGGCCACCCATACTACGGAGATGAGACGTCTCAAACTGGCAATCGATGAGCAATCCGCCAAGGGTTTTAAACATACGGGCCAGATAGATCAGGGCCAACTTCGAGGCATTGGGGACGAGCGAGAACATACTCTCGCCAAAAAACGATTTTCCGAGGTTCACGCCATAGAGTCCGCCCACCAGACGTTCTTCTTCCCAAACCTCAACGCTGGCAGCAAAGCCCTGACGATGCAGCTCTGTATAGGCCTTGATGATGTCTGGACCCAGCCACGCACCATCCTCTTCATTGCGGTTCTGGGCCGTAGCACAGCCTCGGATAACGCCCTCGAAGTCGCGGTTGAGGGTGACCTGATAGCGATTCTTATTGATGAGCTGATACATGGAGTGGCTGATGTGTATCTCGTGGGGGAAGATGACAAAACGCTGCAAGGGGCAGTACCACATCGGCTCATGACGGTGATGGAACGAGAACCATGGGAAGAAACCGTTGCTATAGGCCAGCAACAGCCGATCGACAGACAGGTCACCACCCACTGCTATCAGGCCGTCGTCCTCACCAAGATGAGGATCAGGAAACCACAGGTCTTTATCTAATTGAAAGACTGCCATCAGCGACCTCCACTTCTACGCTACCACCGTTTTTGAGGCTGCCAAAGAGGATCTCACGCATCAGCAGAGGCTTCAGCCGCTGGGCGATGACACGATCCATCTCACGGGCTCCATATTCTCGCGTAAAACCTTCCTTCAGCAACAGGGCGAAGGCCTCATCGCTGAGGGTCATCATCACCTGCTTGGCTGTGAGCTTCTCCTGCAGTTCGCCCAGTTTCTTCTTCAGGATAAGTCTGGCCATCGTCTCATCCATATCGTTGAACACCACCGTTCCCGTCAGACGGTTGATAAACTCTGGCTTGAAGGTCTTCTTCACTTGTTTGAGCATAGCCTCACCACGCGACGTTTTACCCGTGAAGCCGATATTGGCCTGTGCCGCATACTGGGCTCCTGCATTCGAGGTCATGATGAGGATCACATTGCGGAAATCGGCCTTGCGACCCTTATTGTCCGTCAGACGGGCATAATCCATCACCTGCAGCAGGATGTTGTAGATATCCTGATGGGCCTTCTCGATCTCGTCGAGCAGCAGCACACAGTTGGGCGTCTTACGAATGGCATCCGTCAGGAGTCCACCATCCTCATAGCCCACATAACCTGCCGGCGAGCCTATCAGTTTGGCAACGGTATGTTTCTCAGTATATTCGCTCATGTCGAAGCGCAACAGTTCGATGCCCAGTTCCTGAGCCAGCACACGGGCCACCTCGGTCTTGCCGACGCCTGTAGGCCCCACAAAGAGCAGTGAGGCCAGCGGTTTATTGTCGTCGAGCAGTCCTGCCTTCGACATCTGTACCGATTCCACCACCTGACGGATAGCCTCATCCTGACCGTAGATCTTGGAGGAGAGTTGAGAGTTGAGAGTTGAAAGTTGAGAGTTATCATCGTCTTCCTTCATCGCCAGAGCATCCACCTTACAGGTCTTCGCCAGCACCTCGGCAATATCTGCCTTCGTCACTCTCACCTCTGACTTCTCACCTCTCATCTCTAAATTCGCTCCTGCCTCGTCGATGAGGTCAATCGCCTTATCAGGCAGGAAACGATCGTTCACATATTTATAACTGGCATCGACGGCAAAGTCGAGCGCCTCTTCGTCGTAGGTCACGCCGTGGAACTCCTCGTACTGCTGACGAAGCTGTCGGAGAATGTGCTTCGTCTCGTCTGGTGTCGGCTCAGGGATATCTATCTGTTGGAAACGCCGAACCAGTCCCTTTGAACGCGAGAAGTGACGATTGTACTCATCGTAGGTCGTGGAGCCGATGAAACGGATAGAGCCTGCCTCCAGATAGGGCTTCAGCATGTTCGAGGCATCCATTGAACCCTCGCCGATGGCACCTGCCCCCACAAGGGTATGTATCTCGTCGATATACACGATGTTTCGGTTGCTCTCTTCCTGTATACCATCCATGATTTGCTTGATGCGATTCTCAAAGTCACCACGATACTGGGTACCAGCCAACAGCGTGCCGATGTCGAGCTGATAGATGCGACTACCCTTCAGACGCTCTGGAACCTGGCCGTCTGAGATCATCCGAGCAAGCCCCCAGACGAGGGCCGTCTTACCCACGCCAGACTCTCCCACATGCAACGGATTATTTTTGTCGCGTCGACAGAGCACTTGGATGGTACGCGCCAATTCCTGTTCGCGGCCAATAAGTGGATTATGGTTCTGGTACAGGTCATTCATACAGGTGACGAGCCTTCGCCAGGCAGCATCCGACTTGCGCTCACCCGTCTCCTCTTCCAGATGGTCGTCGTAGTCGCAGAAGCTGATAAACTGACTCATGAAATTGCCTTCCTTGTCGCCCAGCGCATCCTTCAGCAGATAACAGGCCCACGACTCATTCAGTTGCAGCATGCCCATCACCAGATGGGGCGTGTCCATCGCCTGAGCACTGCTGTTAATCACCTGATGACAGGCTATCTCTATCAGCTGGCCCATCTGTGCCGAGGCCTCTGGCTCATACTCCTTGTCTTCAGGAACCGTCTCAATGGCCTCCAACTGCTCCTCCAGGCGTTCTCCCAAGTCCTCAACGGGATAGAACATCTCGAGGGCCTTGCTGAAGTTGAAGTCATCGAGGAGCACCAGCAACAGGTGTTCAGGCATCACGAACTCATGCCTGTACTCCTTGCAACACTTCATCGTATCTCTCAGCACCTTTGCGGCGCGTTCCGTCTGTCTGATCTCTGCCATAACAATCACCCCTCCTCTGGTTCAACCGTTAATCGCAGCGGAAAGTTTGCCTCGCGGGCCATATCCGTAGCCTTGCGCACTTTCGATACGGCCACGTCGTAGCTATAGATGCCCACCACAGCATGGTCGGAGTGGTGCACCTGAAGCATCAGCGTCTCTGCCTCTGATTCGCTCTTGAAAAACACCACTTTGAGAATCATCACCACAAACTCCATGGTGGTGAAGTCGTCGTTGTAGATCGTCACCTTATAGCGCTTCGGCTCCCGCAGGTTCGTGCGCTGCCGTTCGCGGATACTCGTCTGTTCCTTTGCCATATCTCCTTTCCAACGGTTTTGGTGTGCAAAAATAAGAATTAACTCCCAAACCGCCAAACTTTCATTCATTTTTCTTTGGCGATTTGGGGAAAATGCCTAACTTTGCAACAGGAACCAACTAAACCTCAAAGTATTTGCAGATATGAAAGCGAAAATCATGATGATGACAACGGCCCTCATGTTAGTGATGGCGGCAAATGGTGATAATAAGAAAGTCACGCCAAGTATTAAACACGTGACGGTGTTTACCAATGGAGCCCAGGTAGAGCGCAGCCTGAGCGTGAATCTCTTGGCAGGAGAGCAGGTGATCACCTTTACAGGCCTTTCACCCTATACCGATGTGAAAAGTATGCAGATCAAAGCCCGTGGAAAACTGACGGTGCTTGGTGTTAACTATCGAACCATACATCCTGACAGTTTACAGCGAGTGAAGCAGTTGCGCGAGGC
>JAEETC010000158.1 GCA_016286585.1 Prevotella sp.
CCGTACCGATTTCTTCGAGCATACGAATGACCTGTGCCAGATTGAGCTGTGCCTTACGCTTGCCCATGGTCTCCTCCCAGTGACGGATACGTTCCGAGAGATAAAAGATGCCATTGACACCTACATACTTCACGAACTTGGGCTGGGAGATCATATACCAACAGGTCTTCTTGATGGATTTCAGAATCAACGGTTTGAGGTCGGGCAATTGTTTCGGTACGGACTTGATCCAGTACATCTGTCCCATGAGAGGATAGACACCCCCGGCAGGGAAGCGCACCCGGGCAAGATCCTCCGAGCTGATGGTCACCTTCTGCGTAGCGTTAGAGTCGAGCACGCAGTATAAGTCACGCTCCTCATCCTTACCTGTCACACAGATATTGTGGCCATTGAATCGGAAACGGTATTCGGGAGGCATATAAGGCAGATCGTACATACCCACGACGCATCCCACAGGCTTCTGCTGCTTCAGCAAAATCTCGTCAAGTTTCCTCATGGCCGCATCACGGCTTAGGAAACGCTTCGTCTTCGACTTAATACCCAACAGCTTGGTGATGCGCATGAAAAGAACCCCAGGGAATGTCCGGAACGATGTGACGGGCATACCACCCATTTTGATGAAGGAGAGGTGGGTGAAAAAGAGTCCGCTGGCCAGACCGAAGATCATCGGTTCCGACATCTCGATACCTTCATATCGGAGCATCGTCGAGATCGCACCATTCTCACAATGGGCAGCAGGCCGGTGGCCGATGTTCAGTTCAAAACCATGGAAGTCATCGGGCGTCTGCATTTTCATGCGACTTCTTTCCTCCTTGTCCACGTCTTCCTCCAAGGCCAGATCGAGCGCATCGTTCTTTGGCGTCCACCCGTCGCTCATGACCATATGATACCGTCCGTCACTGTCAACAGCATAGTTCTGGTCACGTACGACCGCATCCTTGCAATACTTCAGATCCTGGGGTACCTCTTCGATTTTCATCTTTTGAACCTTAGCAAACAGTCAACATGCAATAGCAATATGAGAAGCGGGCACTCTCAGGAATCATCAGGAGGATCTTCTCCCCTCTCTTCAGACGACCTGAATACAGGAGCTCTTCTATCATGGCGAAGGCCGAGGCAGAACCGATATTACCAACGCGCGGAAGGTTCAGGAACCACTTGTCTTCCGGGATGAGGAACCCTTTCTTTTCAGATTCCTCTAAAATCCTGTCCTTAAAGAACATCGACGACAGATGAGGCAGGAACCAGTCGATATCGTCGGGCGTGAAGTCATGCTTTCTGCCCACTTCGACTAAGAACTCAACGCCCAGCGGTACGATATACTCTGCGAGCAACCGTGTGTCCTGTTTCAAGGCAAAGAGCGACTCGCTGAGCCATTCCTGCTGTGGGAAGTCAGCCCATCCCTTCAAATCACCATTCTCCATGACGTTACCCCCCGCATACATACACGTCTTCTTAGTGTTGGCAAACGAAGTGATGTCAATCCAGTCGATACGCAGCGACAGATCATGCTCATTAGGCTTCCCCTGAACCAACAGGGCGAAAGCACCGTCGGAGAGCATCCACCGCAGGAAGTCCTTTTCGAAAGCCAGCATAGGCTGATGCTCCAACTGTGATAATTTCTCCGACTCCTCCTGGAAGTAAGAGGCCCTCATCCAAGCCGACGGACGTTCTGAGGCTGATGCAATGGCATTCTTCGACAATCCCATACCGACGGCCATATAAACGTATTTCAGTGCATCCACACCCGTACAGCATGATCCTGCGAAAGAAACCACTTCGATATTCTTCTGTCCACCGATTTCCCCATGCACCATACTGCCATGCGAGGGCAGGATCTGCTCAGGAGTTGCCGTACCGCATGCCAACAGATCGATATCATCGATGGTCAGCCGGTCATCCAGCAATGCGTGGATGGCCTTTGCCGCCATCTGAGGGTTTGTGTGCGTGGTGCGCCCCTCTTTGTCCAAAGCGTAATATCTCTGTTTGATGCCATTACGCCTTAGAATAATTCTTCTGGCCTTCGACGGTTTCCCGTCAACCATACCAAGATAAGTCTCCATGTCATCATTGCTGACAGGCTCATTTGGTAGGAATTTACCAGCTTTATTTATAAATACATCCATATTGTATATTTTTATTGATCATTCAAGATTGCAATCCTCTCTTTTATGACGACTCACCTGCTGTAAAGGGTATGTGAGGAAGAAGAAGAGTTGACCAAACGGAGACACCATGAAAAGAACTATGAGCAGATAATAAAAGAAAAGGTTCACCCGGAGATGACGGCGAGGGTCTCTGAAACCGCCCTTCTTCCGAATGAAACGGGCCCAATGCCCGAACATACGGTGACCGGCTTTCTCGAGGAACAGCACTGATGGCTTATAGTTGATGGCACCTGCTGAGAGCAGATTCGTCTGCAACATATCAAAGCCGTCATTCTCATAGGCGTTACTAATGATTTCCCCGAATCGGGAGGCTCCCTCGATATCTGCTACGGAGACACCGGCATCCGGCAACATCCAACTGCCGTTTTTCTTTCCATACATCAGCCATCGTACGATGGTCAGGGCACTCACCAGATTCTGTCTTCTGTCTTGCAGGACGATATGTCCTACCAGATGGCCCCCCATCTCCTTGATGTCGTTTTTGATCTTCCGGCCTGTCATCAACCACATGTTGCGACAGACATTGACGAAGATGATATTCTTACCTTGTAGGTACTGTCGCACTTGCCCGTCAGCCAGGAACGACTGAAGTGGAAGAGAGGGCGACAAGAACCAGGACTGGCCAACGATCATCACCAGATCGGCATCCTCCGCCTCCCTCAAGTCCATGGGTCTGATGCCTGAAGGAGGCATACCCAGCCGAGTCTCAGGGAAAACATCGAAAAACTCGTACCTGTTCCATGGGAAGGGATAGTCCTGCTGAGGGATGATCTCCTTGAAGACTACGTTTCCCAATGGTTCGCAGATGCGCTTGGCAGCGCTAAGTGCCTGACCACTCTGAGAGTAATAGAATACGACGGTCTTCATCTGTTTATCAGACATTCTTCAGTTGATTGAATAATTCTTCGTATGACAGCACTTCCGCGCACGTCACCAGACTCCCCGCCATCGTGCCCATCATCCCGTGCAAGGTCGTACTCTGTCCGGTGAGCAGGAGGTTGGGAATGCGTGTCCTGCTGCCGACGTTCAACGAACCCGGGTCTTGTACATCCTTCATCATGCCGTACATCGATCCGTCGGGGGTTCCTGTATAGTCGATGTAGGTCAACGGGGTCGACGTATAATAGGCTTCTATGCTGTCACGTAACCCAGGCACTTCGTATTCCAGAGCCTCGATCGCGGCCTCCGCCTTCTTACGTTTCAGCGTCTCATAATCCTCACCCCGACGGCCTATGTGGGTATGCGCCCACGGTCTCACGTCATCCATATTCATATAAGTCATGATCTCACCTGTCTGGGCATATTCCGGATGTTCTTCGTGGCAACCGTGCATATAGAGCAGGCATTTGGGCCACGAAGCATCGTCGTAGTCCTCACACCCCCAAACAGAGTTTCCACGGTAGACATACAGGTTGTGGTTCATATATCTCACGCTGTCTTTTCGGAACTTCAGATAGACCGTAAACACCGAGGGTGTATTCCTGACACGTGCGATGCGTCGCCGATAGACGGGTCTGATAAGCGGGCTGTCTATCAGTTGTAGGGTGTTTGCTGGGTGAATGCTGCTGATAACAAGATCGGCAGGAAAGCGTTCGCCATCTGCGGTGATCACGGCTGTAGCCTGTGTCCCGTCACATTCTATCCTGTTGACCTGACGCCTGGTTAGCACCTTGCCTCCCATGCGTCGTATCGATGCGGCCAGCGCGTCGGCCACCCTTGCGCTGCCTCCCACGATACGGAAAGCACTTTGGTCGTAAGAGTCTATGATCAAGGCATGTGTCGAGAAGGGCGTACGGTCTTTTTCCCCTGCATAGAGCAGTTGGGTACCCGCCAATACCTGTCGGAGAAGCGGATCACTGACCGTCTGGTCGATCACATCACCCACACTGCGTGTCTGATATTCCACATTCGTGTTCAGGTCAACCTCTTGATGGAGCGAATGAATAGCCCATGACGAAGCCACGCGTTTCACCAAATCGTAATATTGCGTGAGTTCCTCACGACTCTGAGGGAATTGTTCTGCCAGCGTATTCACAAACGCCTCCTTGCCATTGGCCATCTTGTAGTGCTGACCCAGGAAAGAGATGACATCATAACCCTTAGGGTCAAGCCGGGAGAGCTTGACGTCGGCGTCTATGCCCATGTATCGCATCATCACGCGCAGCACCTGCCCCTCGTCAACACCACCAATATAGTGCATGCCTGTTTCGAAAACAGCATCTCCACGACGAAACGTCTGCAAGCATCCGCCAATCTGGAAGCCCTGTTCGAGAACAGTCACTTCATAGCCGTTCTTCGAGAGGATACAGCCACAGGCCAAGCCTCCTAATCCACTACCTATGATGACACACTTCTTCATCCTTTCTTTTCCAAATATACCTGATGCATCTTGCGGGTCATCTGTCTATAGCCGATGGCCTCCGTTTCACGTGGCATCACCTCCACCGACATGTGTCCTGAGTGCAGATGCCACGATGTCTTGGGAAGAACCTTTCCAAAGCCGTCAATAAACACAGGCAGAATATCCAGCCCAAGTTGTTCTGCCAGATAGAAAGCGCCCCTATGGAAACGTTGGATACGACTATCTTCCGAACGCGTACCCTCTGGGAATATCATGACAGAGTAGCCCTCCTCTACTTTCATCTTCAGATCGTTCATCATCTGTTCGGTATCCGTGATGGGAAAGAAGTCGGCATAACGGATCACAATACCATAAAAGGGATTATGCCATACCCAGTTTTTGGTCAGAATGATGAGTTTAGGCGTCAGCATCATGATGGCCATCAGATCGAGATGAGACTGATGGTTCGAAATGATCATCGCAGGCTTCTCGAACGTCTCTCCGTGAGGATTACTATACGAAAACGTCGTGCCCGGCACGTGATTAATCACGAAGCGCGACTTACGCTGTAGAATCGTATGATACTTCAATTTATGATCCTTCGTGCCCCCCCCCAGCGTGATGAGGAAGAAGCCCCGTATCGTCATATCGACAGCAAAGCCAAGGAAGTAACAGAAGGAGAATATAGTATAAGCCCATTGCTTCAACCAAACGAAGAGGGCTGCAATGCACAAGAACGTATTAAGGATGCTGATGCGTACAAAATCATAAACAGGCCGGAAATGGCTGACTCGCTCTTCTGCCGGGGGATAATACACTTTCACCGGCACAGATATGATTTGAGTACCAGCCCATGCAGCATACACCAACAATTCGAGTTCCGCTTCATAGCGAGACGTGATCAGACTCAGACCACGCAACTGTGAGAGGGTGTAAAGGCGATACCCGCTCTGTGTATCCTGTAAGTCAATACCCGTCTGCAATCGGAACCAGAAGTTGGAGAAGCGATTAGCGAACGTATTCTGCCTTGGCATGTTCTTCTCTGTTAAATTCCTGGTTCCTACGATGATAGCATCCTTGTGATGATCCAATGCTTCAATCAAATGAGGTATATCGTCTGCGAAATGCTGTCCGTCGGCATCGATGGTAATAGCATGGGAAAAGCCCATTTCCAGGGCCTTTCTGAAACCTGCCACAAGTGCATGGCCCTTGCCTCGGTTACGCTCATACGACACGACGGTAACTGTCGATGGCAGCATCTTGAGAATAGCCGATGTACCATCCGTGCTACCATCGTTGACGACAATGATCTGAGGACAATATTTGAGGACGTCGTCAATGACTTGTCTGACGGTTCCGGCATTATTATACGTCGGAATGATCACACACAGCTGACGGCCTCTTTCGTTTCCCATCAATCGATCGTTTTAAACTGCAAGGACATCTTGACAAATTGACCTTGTTCGTCTTCAATACTGATCAAGGCTTTTAGTAAGTCGTCCTCCATGACAAGCTTTGAAAACACAAACGACGGTTCGTCAGTAGGAGCGACCAGACGCTTAAACTTGATGTTAACCGCTGTAGATAAAACCAATCTCTTGTCGAACTTCTGTTCGAGAATCTCAGTGGCCATCTGCACCAGACAAACACCGGGCGTCACAGGATTACCAGGGAAATGCACACTATATATGTCGTGTACAGCGTTTAGTTTCACCTTGTAAACGGATTTTTCTCCCGATTCGTCTGAGGCAACTATATGATAAAAATCATTGATCAGTTTCATGTTCGCCTCTCATTAAAGAAAAAATATAGCTAATATTGTATTTGTCGTTCCTGACTACGATGTCACCGTCAGGGGTGAAGGTCATGCTCCTTTTCTTGTGGACCACATCCTTTCCTCCGTCGATGTTGGACAAAATAAAGCTCAAGTCCTTCCGTAGCACCATCCGGATATACCATTTGTTGAGGGGGCCTAATACATTCATCACCTTTGTCTTACCATGGACATATTGAAAGTCAAAGACCTTGATGCCCATTTCGGTGACAACCGTACCCACAACGCACCCGTCATCCTCGACATTCATCATGCAGATGGCAGTGGTTTCCTGCCCTCTGGCATTCATCAGAAGGTTGTACTCTTTGCTCTCCGTAGCACTACAAGGCAACAACAGCAGCAATAGTTCAATGAAGATCAAACATCTTTTCATTGATCGTGGCATTGGGTTTGATGTTGGTGAGTCTAACAATGGTCACATCACCCGTCTTTTCCTCCATCTTTACCATATTCACCATGGTCAGTTGGGGATTGAAATGAATTTCTATCAGACGGTAAATCTGCTTCAGTTCCTTTTTCTTTGGATACAGTTTGGCAAAGTATTCTTTATCAGCCTTATACAACTCCACCGTAAAGTCAACAGAACTCTTCAGTCCACCTCCTGTGATACTCCTCAGAATGATATTGGTGATCTGACGGAACATCTTATTTCCCTGCACATCGATATTCTTCGTGGATTTCTGGGACTTGATGCCTACCTTATCACCATTGAGAATAAATGTATAGTCATAGGGCGACATATATTGCCAACGCAGTTTGTCGGGCTTCTTGAAATACATCACACCTTCCGACTTCATCTCCTTACTTAAGAGTTTCATGCTCTTGGACTGAGAGAAGTCACACTGCATACTCGTCATGGCCGAAGCCGACTTGTCCATTTTCTCTATAATCTGTTTCTGCTGTTCAGAGGTCAGCTTCGTCTGGCCGTACATATAGCACGACATCAGTGAAGCAAACAGTATAACCGATAATCTTT
>JAEETC010000159.1 GCA_016286585.1 Prevotella sp.
CTCGATGATCCATTCCCTGCGGGGTTACAAGATCATCAAGGGCACCCGCGGACAGACAGGACTCAACGAACAGAAGTATGCGGAGATCATCGTACGACTCTCCACGCTGCTCCGTTTCGCCACAGAGATCAAGGAGATCGACATCAACCCCCTGCTGGCCGACGAACACAGCGTCACTGCCGTCGATGCCCGCATCCGCATAGAACGTTAGGATGTGCCTCCATCCATGAAGACACATCCTAACTATGATTGCTGTTCAATTGTCTACTTGACGACGACCTTCCTGATCGAACCATCATTCATGCGAACGATATTCAATCCACGCTGAGGAGCACTGATCTGACGACCATCTATGGTGTAGCGGGCGTTCTCACTGGCATGGGATGTATTAACCGTATGTATCGCTGATGGGTTGTAGTCCTGAATAGCCACCTGCGTCGCGTTGACGATGCTACCACTCGACCGATCGATAAGCAGGGCGACAACACTCAACTTCGACTTATCCTGAATCACACTCTTCGATGTGATGTCGGCCTTGAAGTTATAGTTCTGAACCTCCCCGGCAGTAATCGTGCTGTTGACAGAACCGTTGACACCATCGGCGATATCCCATGCACCGACAGCCACATGGTTGAATGCCAGGCCCGTGACCTTTGAAGGAGAATCAGCCCAGAAGGACATCGTTGGATCACTGTAGTCACCACTCATATAGTTAGCCTGTGCCCAGTTGGAGCCAGTGCCCGTCAGACCGTCGGCTATCAGCACATAGGCAATACCATAGTCACCATTGTCAAAAAAGTGCTTCGAAGGAAATCTTTAAGTAGTTTAAGACTTTCACCCTCGGCACCCGATTTCCAGGCTGCTTTTTGCATCTTTAACGTGAAAATCGAACACTATCCCAAATTATTTGCTTACCTTTGCCCTCAAAATAACGAACAACATCATGGCCAAAAGAAAAAGTGACATACTGCATGTGCAGGGCATCGATGTAGGCATCTACACCGAAGACTACCGTAACGAGTACATTGCACTACGGCCCGCGAGCGCTACGAGTTGCTGCTACGTCGTTGTCCCGGCATCGTTCATCACCTTGCCTTGCAGGACCTCGCCTCTTTTCTCTGCGTCACGCCCAATTACCTGAGCACCATCCGCAAGGATATCACGTTTGAAGCGAAAAAATAGCGCCACTTTATCTCTCTCTTCCTTTGATCCTTGAGCGGAGGGTGCGAAGGGAGGCTGGTTTCACGTCGAGGATATGGGCGATGGTATCATCATCGTAATGGAGATCGTTCTGAAGGATGAGGAAGACGTACTGCGCTGGCGTGAGAGGATTGTATGTGTGCTCCCACTGCTGCCAGCGCTTCGGGCGCAGTTGGGCGAAATAATTGACTAGACATAGACGCTCATCTGGTGTCATCTCTGCAATGCATTCCTTTTGTTGTAGCTTAACGAATAGCCGCGTGCCTGTCAATAACTGATTCGAAATGCGCTGGCGGCTTTCCTCTATCTGCTTCTTCAGGTCGGCGATGGTCTGTTCACTGGCCTCGCCGCCCTGTTGCAGCCGCTCTATCTCCGCCTGGTTCTCCGCAATCCGCCTGGCATTCTCGTCGAGTCTGAAGCCCAACAGATGCACCCTCCTCCTTTGATACCACCAGATGCCAACAATGAGCACAACAAATACCACTACGATGATTGCACCCGTTTTTATCATCCTCTGCTGCGACCTCTCCTCCCAGCGCGCTTCATCAAACTTCTTTTGCCAGTCGGCAATCTCCAGGCTGTGATTGGCTTTCATGACAGAGTCGGTGAATGCATCCTTTTGCCGTTTCATGTCCAAAGCCGCACTCATATCGCCAGTCTTTTCATAGAGTCTGGATAATACCTCCATCGAATGGCTGCGCACCAACGGATCTTTTTCTGTCAGACATTTCTTCGCTTCCTCGATGGCCTCTTGATAATGTCCCTGTGCTTCCAGGAGACGAGCCATAGTCTCATAACCCTTAAAATTACTGGCAGCCTTATCGTTCCTCCATTTCTCCAAATACTTCCTGGCATTTTCAACATCACCCCGTTCCTCATACATCACAGCAATATTATGATAGATGTCAGCCCGCAAGATGCTGTCGGCCAAGTCTATATAGTCCATGCTTCTGAAAATACAGGCATAAGCGCTGTCATTCTGATCCATATAGGCATAAGCCGATGCACAGAACTGGAGACCTCGTAATGTCATGACGCTGTCGTTCATTTTGCGACTGCTCGCTAAATACTTCTGCGAGTATTCCAGAATAAGCAGATGGTTGAAACAATTATAATTGGCATAGGCCAGATTATCATACACCATGTTCTTCAGCAGTTCGTCATCCGCATCCTCAGCAATCGTCTCAGCCACCTTATAATCCTTAATCGCATCAAACGTCCTGCCAAGTAAATGCCTTCTGATACCACCCCTGTAATAATAGGCCCTGCCTCGATGCCAAGCGTCGCCATGCTTGTCGTAGTAGTCCACGCACGCCGTTATAAGCGAGTCGCCGTCAGCCTGATGCAACACGATATAATCCGTCATGATCTTCAACAGACGGTATTCCATTCTGTCAGCTTCGGAGAGTAATGCCGTGTCCACCTTACTGATTATTATGCGTGCAGAATCCGGACGTTGATGGACGATGTCTGCCGCCTCCTTCAACAAAGGATGCCGCGCCTCACTGCACCCTGCAACCATAGCGATAATTACCAGTATCCAAGCGATTTTCTTCATGCTCTTTTCGTTTTGCATGCAAAGGTAAGCATTATCTTTGATACAAAACCGACCGATTGGTCTTTTTAAAGAATAATTCAAAGTTTTTAAGCATAATGATACATATATAAAATAAATAATGTACCTTTGCAGGCAGAAAGAGAGAGAGATTATGAGAAAGAGCCATAAAGAGGAACTGTTTAGTGCTGCGTTCCGCCTGTTCATCCTTCACGGATATGACGGGGTCAGCTTTAGTGATATAGAGAAGGCCACGGGCATGAGCCGTGGCGCCATCTTCCACTATGTCGATACCAAACAAGACCTGTTCCGGCAAGTCGTAGAAATGTTTGTCATCGACAAGCAGAGTATTGACATGAAGATTAAGTATGGCAAGGATCCGTCGCTCCATGACTTTATTGGCGCTTATGCACAAGGCGTTAAGCGGACTATGAAGGATGTGAGACAGATCATTGGCGAAGATGTATCAATGGCTGCTGGTAGTCGGGCATATCTGAACATCATCCAGCAAGTGGCAACGCTCGTTCCTGATCTCTTTAAGCTTTACCAACAGTGTATGGATAGAGAGCAACAGGTGTGGCAGCAGGTCATTACCCGTGCGATAGAACGTAAAGAGATTCAGCCTGAAATAGATGTCGAACTGTTGGCCCAGACATTCATTGCCCTCTTCTATGGTCGAGCCTATAGGGATTCTCTTTCCCATGGCCTCAATGCTGACCTCCTAAAACGCCAGATGCTGCAGCTTTATGAGGTCATCGCCCTCAAATAGGCGTTACAATTTGGCACTTTTTTCTTAGTCAAATTATAGTTACATTATTCATTATCAGCATTTTAAGTCGAAAAATGCTGTAACACCCCTTTTGCCATTTTTTGCCAAAATCCTTTGCCTAATTCAGAAACTCCAAATACCTTTGCAACTCCCAAAAGGGCCAAAAAGAGTTTTTTAAAATTAACAAATAAGAGAGAAAATGAAGAAAAAACTAACAATGTTTTTAGCCAGTTTATTTCTTGTAGGGAGTGCACTGGCACAGACAAAAGTATCAGGTACGGTCTTGTCTCAGGAAGATGGTCAGCCGATTATCGGAGCAGCCGTCAAAGTGACAGGTACAAGTACCGGCATGCTAACCGACGTGAACGGTCGTTTCACGCTAACTTTGCCAACAGGTAAGAATCAACTAGAAATTACCTACTTGGGATATGAAGGCAAGACAGTAACAGCCAAGAATGGTATGCGCGTATTTTTGAAAACCGATGCTGCTGCCCTCGATGAGGTCATTGTCGTGGCCTATGGTACTGCAAAGAAATCAGCCTTTACAGGCTCTGCCGCCACGATGAAGGCAGAGGACATCTCTAAACGTCAGGTGTCGTCAGCTCTAAACGCACTAACGGGTTCCGTTAGTGGTGTTCAGGTGACTAGTTACGACGGGCAGCCTGGTAAAGATCCTACTATTCGTATCCGTGGTGTTGGCTCTATGTCAGCCAACAGCAAGCCGCTCTATGTAGTGGATGGTGTACCCTTTGATGGTTATATATCCAGCATCAATCCTGCCGACATCGAGACGATGAACGTACTGAAGGATGCGTCTGCTTCCGCTATCTATGGTAGTCGGGGTGCAAATGGCGTAGTCATTATTACTACAAAGCAGGGGAGAAAAGGACAGGATGCCGTAGTTACACTTGATGCCAAGTGGGGTGTGAACAATCGAGCTGTTCCCAATTATGATGTCATTGACAATGCTGGCAGTTATTATGAGACCATGTATCGTGCATTATATAATGAATATTATTATGCGATGGACAATGTGACTGGAGCGCACGACTATGCTAATCAGAATATTTTCACGAACGAGGGTTGTCAGGTATTTACAGTGCCAGAAGGTCAGCGCTTTATCGGTACAGACTTCCGTATCAATCCCAATGCTCGCCTCGGCTATTCAGACGGGAAGTATTATTACACACCAGACAACTGGTATGACGAGATGTATAACACTGGCAATCTGCGCCAAGAGTATAATGCGACTGTTTCAGGCTCCACCGACAAGATGAACTATTATATGTCGCTTGGCTATCTTGATGATAAGGGTATCATCAATTCGTCTGCCTACAAACGCTATAGCGGACGATTGAAGGCAGACTATCAGGCCAAATCCTGGCTGAAAGTTGGAGCAAATCTGGCTTATACCTTTGAAAAACAGGAAGCACCAGGTTCTCAGAATAAGTGGGGCTCATCGGGCAATGCATTCTTCATCGCAGACAACATTGCTCCTATCTATCCTATCTATGTGCGCAATGCCGACGGTTCATATCTCTATGATGCCATGGGTATTCAGGTACTCGACACGGGTACAAACACGGGGCAGAAGCGTAAGTTCTCAGCTGGTAATCCTGCCATCGACTTAAAGCTGAATAGCTATAATCAGGAGACAAACTACATTAATGCTAAAGGATATGCCATCATCGATCTTCCTCTGGACGGATTGAAGTTGAACGCCAACTTGAATGCCTATGCCTCAGACAACCGCGAGAATAACCTGTATAACCCCCACTATGGTAGTAGTTCGAGCACTAATGGCGCAGTGAGTGTAAATCATTATCGCCGTCAGAGTTTAAACCAGCAATATCTGCTGACTTATCAGCATGACTTCGGACTTCATAGCATCGACTTGCTGGCTGGTTACGAGTCTTATGACATGAAATACCGTCTGTTGGAGACTAGCAAGCAGAATATCTTCCTCGATTATGTAGGCGAGCTCGATAATGCCATTAAATATCCATCATCACCGAAGTCGAACACTGTCCGATATGTCACAAAGGGCTGGTTAGGACGTGCCCAGTATAATTACGCTCAGAAATACTTCGTCTCAGCTTCTTACCGCCGCGACGGTTCTTCTCGCTTTGCTGAAGGACACAAGTGGGGCGATTTTGGTAGTTTGGGTGCTGCATGGCTCATCTCTAAGGAGTCGTTTATGAAGCCTACTGCCACATGGCTCGACGAACTGAAGTTAAAGGTCAGCTACGGTATTCAGGGTAATGACCACCTGATGAACGGCCTTGACGAGATTTACTATCCCTATCAGGATACCTATACCGTCACCGACGTTAACGGTACAGCGGTGCCGATCTTCAATGGCTATAAAGGCAATAAGGATATATCCTGGGAGACTAGCTACTCCACCAATATGGGAATAGAGTTTGCTCTTTTGAAAGGGCGCATCAGTGGTAGTATCGAGTACTACAACCGTACCACGAAAGATATGCTCTACTACAAACCCGTACCCGTATCAATGGGGTATGATTCCTATCCTATCAATAGTGGGTCGATGTACAACCGGGGAATAGAACTGAATCTGGAAGGTACCATATTGAAACTGAAAGATGTTGAAATCCGTCTTAACATGAACCTTACTACCGTAAAGAATAAGGTTACAGACTATCCAGAGACCAATAAGGGTAGTATGCGCATTATTGAGGAAGGTGGTAGCATATATGAGTCTTACCTGCGCAGTTATGCAGGTGTATGGCATGGCGACAACAGCGAATACACGTTGGCAGAAGGTTTTGAACCGGTTTTGGGTGATGCATTGTACTACGTAGATCCAGACAATGGAAATTATGCAGTAACCGACTATTCAAATGCGAAGCAAGCCCATCAAGGCAATACACTGGCCAATGTCTTTGGTGGTTTTGGACTGACGGCTCGTGCCTATGGGTTCGATGCAAGCGTGCAGTTTGCCTACCAGTTAGGTGGAAGAGTCTATGACCATAAGTATCAAGGCTTGATGTCTAGTGACGGCCAGAATGGTCATAACTGGAGCCAGGATATCTATGGGGCCTGGACTCCTGAGAACGCCCAGAGTAATATTCCACGTTTGGATACGGGTGTCGATGATTCTCAGCACACTTCAAACCGCTTCCTTGTCAGCAGCGACTATCTCAGCATGACCAATATCACTATTGGCTATACCGTACCTGCTAAACTCGTCCGTTCGATCGGCCTTTCTGCATTGCGCATCTATTTTGCAGGCGACAATTTGGCTCTTTGGACAGCTCGTAAGGGCCTTGATCCCCGTCGAGCCTTAACGATGGGCGTCTTGACGTTGGGTAGCGGTTATTCAGATACTTATGCTGGATTAAAAACTATCTCTGGTGGTATTACTGTTTCATTCTAATCAATTGATAAAAACTATGAATAAGATATATACGTTAAGTCTTGGAGCGGTAGCCGTTATTACCGTCTCCTGTGCCGACCTCGATACACAACCTGATGGTGAGGTTACTGGCGATCAGTTCACAGAATCTGTTAAGCGTGATAATGCATTGCTGGAAGGTGTTACTAAATCAGCCTTCTTCAATATTGGCAAAGAATATAATGTCTTTGGTATCTCCCAAGGTCGTGCAGATGATTTTGGCTATCCTGCCGACTGTTTGTCTGATGGTACGAATGCGGGAGATATTGTGGGAGTAAACAGCGGTTATAACTGGTTCAGCGTGGCAGCCAACTATGGCGACCGTAATGTAAACTATGCCAATCCCTATGAGCGTTGGGCAATGTACTATAA
>JAEETC010000160.1 GCA_016286585.1 Prevotella sp.
GTTCCCGTCACAAGTTCGCCCTGAAGGTGGCCTCCGATGTCATCCTGCTGTGCGACGGCAATCTCGACCAGGTGAGGCGCGTGTTGCTCTCGCTGCCATGGGTACAGGACATTGTCAAGGAGCGCGGTATGGACGAGATTGAGCGTATACTCCAGACCGCCCAGAAGCGCATGCTGAAGCGTGAGGCCGAGAACTACAACGAGCCGCAGCCCTCCAAGGAGATGCGCCAGGCCATCAAGGCCGTGACCGGCCGCAGTTACAGCCAGCTCATCCGTGAGGCTCGTCTCACGGCGGAGGGCCGCGAACTGGCAGCAGCAGAGGATGATGTCATGACGATGCTGGAAAACATCGGCCGTGACGTTGAGAAGCTGTTCCCGTATTTCCCCGTGCTGCAACTGCTTTGTCACCACCTGAAGCGCCGTCACTATATAGCGGCGCTGCTGGTGGGCGGAGCGTTCTTCATGACCCTCATGACCCGCTGCTGGTATCGCTCGGGTATGGAGCCGGGACGCATCTGCCGCCTCAACAGTATCCTGGAGCTCATCGGTCGGAGTGGTACGGGGAAACATATTGCTGTAGATTTGTACCGTCTGCTGATGGAGCCCATCAAGATGTCTGACAAGGCGCAGATAGATGCCTTGAACAACTTCAACGCCGAGCGCGAGCAGAACAACGGCGGGGCCAAGAATAAGTCGCCGAGACCAAAGGGCGTCTTCCGTTGCATGCCGTCGGAGACTTCGGCTGCCGCCATCCGTGAGGCGGAGTATAATGCCGTGGAGATGATTGACGGCCAGGAATGGCCACTCCATGTCTCTCACTTCAACAGCGAGCTGCAGGATATGCAGCGCCAGATGAAGCGTGACTACATGAACATCGAGAAGCTGTTCTACAAAGGTTTCCACAATGAACCTGACGGCAGCTATCTTAAAACATCAAGCGCCCCCGTGGGCGAGTACGATGTCCACTTTAATGCTGTGTATTCCGGGACACAGACAGCCTTGGATAAGCAGACAACTACGGAAAACTTCGCCGGTGGTCTGCCGTTCCGTCTCACAGCAGTACCCCTGGGCAACTCAAACTTCGAGATGCGCGAGCGCCGTCAGTACACCGAAGAGGACGCCGAGAGAGACCAGAAGTTGCGCGACTGGGCCTATCTGCTGAATGACTGCAAAGGCGAGATTCCATGCGAAGACATCGACATCGCCCTGAGCGAATGGACTACCCGACGCATGCAGGACGCGGGCGAGGAGCAGAATTTCGCTCTGGAGGATCTCATCAAGCGCCCCTACTGGCACGGGATGAACTACTCGCTGCCCTTCATCATCTGCCGCCACTGGGACCAGATGGTCGAGGACAACGGGAAGTACAAGTGCGGCCCTGACTTCAAGACCGACAAGTACGACCGTCAGCTGGCTTTGCTTATCGTGAACGCCCAGTTTGCCTTCCAGCAGCACTTCTTCCTGGGAATCGGTGAGAAGTACTACGACGACCTTCAGACATCGGAGGCATCGAACAGGCATCACCAGAAGAAGACCATGCTGGCCTACCGCCGTCTGCCCGATCCCTTCTCCTCCGACGACGTGAAGCGAGAGTATGGCTACGATAGCGTCGGCAGCGTCTGTAGCCGCCTGAAAATCCTTCAGGATGACGGTATGGCGCAGAAGATACGCTCAGGTGAGCACAAGGGTAAGTATCGCAAGCTGATGTAAGGCGAAGCTATATTGCGATATTGATTATTGATTCGCATTTTGAGATACTCATCATAGTTCTTTTAGAGGGTTGCTGTCGTGAGACAGTGGCCCTCTTTCAATATTAACAATTATTACAAGAAATACTACTAAAATAATTGGCAAAATGTTTGCATAATTCGGAAATTATTTGTACCTTTGTAGCATAATTAAAAAGCGGGATGCGGTGACCCGGAGTAGTTCGCCGCAGATAGATCTAATACCATAAAAAACACAACAAAATGGCAAGATCAAATGTTCCCATGGTCATCAATCTTCGTCAGAACAAGAACGATGACTCCACGGCCTACGGTAAGTACTTCGCCGAGGTCGATTCCAAGGAGCCCCTGAACCTGAAGGGTCTCGCAAAGCACATGACAGAACACGGCAAGATCTCGAGTAAGGAGATGTGTGAGCTGGTTCTGGGTGAGCTCGTTTCATGTATGACGCACTTGCTGCGTGAGGGTCAGCCCGTGAAGCTGGATGGCTTCGGCACGTTCAGCCCGAGCGTGGACGGTCAGAAGCTGGGCAAGGCGAACCTCGCCGACGCTGTGGCCGGTGGCGCGGATGCCATGATCAACGGCATCAAGATCAACTTCCTCGGGGAGAACACCAAGGGCGAGGAGCTCACCTCAAGGGCCCTGAAGAAGGAGTGCGTCTTCGAGTGGGGCTATCTGGTGGAGAGTGAGGTGCGTACCGTCGGAGGAAAGCAGAAGCGCTTCCAGAAGAAGACGCCGCTGACGTATGTGCTGGCTCCTACGGCGGACAACACCCAACAGGGCGGCTAAGGCGCTCAAGGGCCTCAAATGTTAAGGAGGAGACAAAGGCGGTTATGCCTCTGACTCCTCCTTTTCCTATTTCCTCACGCTCGGCAATGGAAACGAGTTTCCTTGCGCTCGCTAAACCGGAATCTATACCGGAATCTTGTCAATACGCTTCTGATGGCGGCCACCCTCAAACTCGGTGGAGAAATACTCGTCCATGATGGCACGGGCAGTGTCTTCAGAGATGAAACGACCAGGCATCACGAGCACATTGGCATTGTTGTGCTGACGGATGAGATGGGCAATCTCAGGAATCCAGCACAGACCGGCACGGATGGACTGGTGCTTGTTGAGCGTCATGTTGATGCCCTCACCAGAGCCGCAGATGGCGATGCCGGGGAACACCTCTCCAGCCTCAATGCCGCGAGCCAGAGCATGACCGAAGTCGCTATAGTCGCAGGAGTCCTCGGTATAGGTGCCGTAGTCCTTGTACTCGTAGCCCTTCTCCTCGAGGTACTTCTTGACGAATTGTTTAAGAGCATAGCCAGCATGGTCGCTGGCTATGCCTACTATCTTGACTTCCATTATGCTAGCAGTTTCTTAACCTGTTCGTAAACGTTCTGGCCAGTGAAGCCGAGCTTCTCGTCGAGCACCTTGTAAGGAGCAGAGAAACCGAAGCTCTCCAGACCCCATACACAACCGTCGGCACCTACGAGGCCTTCGAGGTTCACAGGCAGACCAGCGGTCAGACCGAACTTCTTCTTGCCTGCGGGCAGTACGCTCTGCTGATACTCCTTCGGCTGGCTGCGGAACAGACCCTCGGAAGGAACGCTCACCACGCGGGTCTTGATGCCGTCGGCAGCGAGAAGCTTTGCTCCAGCCTCAAGGGTGGAAACCTCTGAGCCAGAGGCGAGTAAGATGACGTCGTAGTCCTCGTCGGAACCTGCTACGACATAAGCGCCCTTGGTGGCCTGAGTGTAGTCGTTGCCCTCGGGCAGCATCTCGATGTTCTGACGAGAGAAGATGAGCGCTGTGGGGGTGTCGATGTTCTCCATAGCCATGCGCCAGCAGACGGTAGTCTCCTCGGCATCGGCAGGACGAACCACGAGTACGGAGTTCTTGCCGTGGTGGTTCTTCAGCTTCTCCATCAGGCGGATCTGTGCCTCCTGCTCAACGGGCTCATGGGTAGGACCATCCTCACCTACACGGAAGGCGTCGTGAGTCCAGATGAACTTCACGGGCAGCTCCATGAGGGCAGCCATACGAACGGCGGGCTTCATATAGTCGGAGAACACGAAGAAGGTACCGCAGGCGGGGATGACACCACCGTGGAGGGCCATACCGATGCAGCAGCAAGCCATCGTGAGCTCAGCCACACCAGCCTCGAAGAAGGCACCGCTGAAGTCGCCCTTCACGATGTCGTGGGTCTTCTTCAGGAAGCCGTTGGTATTGTCGGAGTTAGAGAGGTCGGCAGATGCGCAGATCATGTTGGGCACCTGCTCAGCGAGCTGACCGAGGACGGCAGCGCTGGCGCTACGGGTAGCCGAGCCAGCCTTCTGCTCCACCTTGCTCCAGTCGATCTTCGGAGCCTTGCCGCTGAACCACTCCTCGAGCTGTGCGGCCTTCTCAGGATTAGCCTTTGCCCACTCAGCCTTGGCGGCATAGCGCTCAGCGCAGATCTTCTTCAGCTCCTCAGCACGCTTGGCATACAGCTCCTGCACCTCGGGGAAGATCTGGAACGGGTTCTCGGGATCGGCACCCAGGTTCTTCATCGTGTTGATATAGGCATCGCCACCGAGGGGAGCTCCGTGGGTGGCGCAGTTGCTCTCGTAGGAAGAACCGTCGGCCTTACGGGCACCCTTACCCATCACACAATGGCCGATGATGAGAGAAGGACGCTCCTTCTCAGCCTGAGCCTTCTTGATGGCCTTGCGGATCTGGTCAACATCGTTACCGTCGATCTTCTGCACATACCAGCCCCAAGCCTCGTACTTCTTGGCAGTGTCCTCGCAGGTCACCACCTCGGTCTTTGTAGAGAGCTGGATATCATTGGCGTCGTAGAACATGATGAGGTTGTCGAGTCCGAGGTTACCGGCGATACGGCCTGCACCCTGAGAGATTTCCTCCTGCACACCACCGTCGGAGATGTAGGCATAGATGGTCTGGTTCATCACGTCGCCCAGACGAGCCTTGAGGAACTTGGCTGCGATGGCAGCACCCACGGCGAAGGTATGACCCTGACCCAGAGGACCAGAGGTGTTCTCGATGCCGCGCTCAATCTCGCGCTCGGGGTGACCGGGAGTGACAGAACCCCACTGACGCAGGTTCTTCAGGTCTTCAAGTGTGTACTTGCCAATGAGGCAGAGCTGGCTGTAGAGCATCGGAGCCATGTGACCAGGATCGAGGAAGAAGCGGTCGCGGCCTTCCCATGCGGGATTCTCGGGGTCGTAAACAAGGAACTCACTGTAAAGGGTGTTGATGAAGTCTGCACCACCCATGGCACCGCCGGGGTGACCCGACTTGGCCTTTTCAACCATCGAAGCAGCAAGGATACGGATGTTATCCGCTGCCATGTTCATAACTTTGTTGTCGTTCATAATGAATAATTAATGTAAAAACGTTAAATTTGCGGCAAAGATACGAAATTATTCTGAAATAATCGCCTCTTTCGTGAGAAATTTCAAAAATAGACCATTTATCTACCCCATATCACTTGAAGAGATACGCAGCATAGCCTCTAACGGCTCAATCCAGTCTTCATTGTTCTGGGGGCAGAGGGTCTGCATGCCGAGTGCTTTGGCGGCTTCCACGTTTCTCGGGCCGTCGTCCACGAAGAGTGTTTCCTCAGGCTGGGCCTGCTGACCTTTCAGCATCATTTCGAATATCTCGCGTCTGGGTTTCATTGTCTGGCATTCGTAACTCAGGTACATCGCGTCGAAGAAATAGCCAATGGGATGTCCCTCGCCGTCGAAGTCGTTGTCGGCCCACTGCATCATGAAGGGGTTCGTGTTCGACAGCAGACAGACCTTATACCCTTTGGCCCTAAGACTGAGGATGGCCTCCAAGTTCCGTTTCGGCACATGGTCCACATACCCGTGCCAAGCCTGATAGCAGTCGTCCATCGACAGCTCCCTGCCAACCAGCAGACTCAGCTCCCTGCGGAAATCCTCTGCCGAGATGCGTCCTGATTCCAGGTCGCCGAAGATACCCTTCTGCTCGAAGGCGTCGAGCCGTTGCCGTGCATCCGCCAGTCCGATTTCCTCAAACCGTTTGACGGCCTGCTCAAAACTCAGCGCCAGCACTACGCCTCCCAGGTCGAAGGCGATATTCTTAATCTGACTCAATTTTACTTGATGTTGAGTACGATAATCGACTTGGCGGGAACCTTGACAGTCAGCACACCTTTGTTCAGCTTAGCATCGTTGTAAGCCTTCGGTGCGACAACGTTCGGGTTCTTGAAGTCATTGTAGTCGGCCACGTTCTTCGATGTGAGGATACGACCGCTGACCTGCTTGGCGCTATAGCCGTCGATGTTGAAGTCGATGGTCTGGTCCTTGTCGAGGCTGACATTAGTGACGGCCAGTACGATGGAGCCGTCCTGTGTCTTGGCAGCCGATGCGGAGAGCATAGGACACGGGCGGTAGCCCTGATCCTTGGCTTCCTTCTTCTCCTTGAAGTAACCCTTGCTCACAGCCATCACCTCACTCTCGAGGTCGAGTGGGAGATAGGTGGCCTCCTGGAACGGTGTGTACATTTCGAATACGTGATAGGTCGGCGTAAGCACCATGTGGCCCGTGCCTTCCTGGTCGGTAAGTATCATCGACTGTAGCACGTTCACGATCTGAGCGATGTTGGCCATCTTCACACGGTCGGTGTATTTGTGGAACACGTTGAGGCTCAGCGAAGCCACGAAGGCATCGCGCAGGGCGTTCTGCTGGTAGAGGTGGCCGGCGATGGTGCCGGGCTCTTCGTCCCACCAGGTGCCCCACTCATCGACGAGCAGTCCGATCTTTCCCTCAGGATCCTTCTCGTCCATGATGGCCTTGTGCTTCTTGATCACTTCCTCAATCTCCAGACATTTGCCGAGGGCCCAGTAGTACTGATCGGTGTCGAACTTGGTGGCGGAGCCTTTCGAACCGTTCCAGCCTGAGCATGTATAATAATGTAATGAGATACCCTGCATCTGACGGCCGATATTGTCCATCAGCACCGTCGTCCAGTCGTAGTCGTAGTCAGAGGCACCCGAGGCGATGCGATAGAGGCGGTTGCCGGGTTGGTCGCGCAGATAGGTGTTGAACTTGCGGTACTCGTTCGAGTAGTATTCGGGCTTCATGTTTCCACCGCAGCCCCAGGCCTCGTTGCCTATGCCGAAGTACTTCACCTTCCAGGCTTTCTCGCGACCATTGGCTCTGCGGAGGCGAGCCATCGGGGTGTCGCCGTCGGAGGTCATGTACTCCACCCACTGGGCCATCTCCTTCACGGTGCCTGAGCCTACGTTTCCGCTGATGTAGGGTTCGCAGCCGAGCATCTCGCAGAGGTTCAGGAATTCATGGGTACCAAACGAGTTGTCCTCGATGGTGCCGCCCCAGTTGTTGTTCCTTAGTGTCGGGCGCTGATCCTTCGGGCCGATGCCGTCCATCCAGTGGTAGTCGTCGGCAAAGCATCCGCCTGGCCAGCGGAGCACGGGCACTTTCAGCACCTTCAAGGCCTCGAATACATCCTTGCGGTAGCCGTTGATGTTGGGTATCTGTGAGTTTTCGCCTACCCAAAGGCCGCCGTAGATGCAAGAGCCGAGGT
>JAEETC010000023.1 GCA_016286585.1 Prevotella sp.
CCCAAGGATTTGAGGCCATGAAGCGTCGGTATATCGAGATGGACTCTATCTATAGCCTCATTCAGGATGCCAACTTCAACCAGTTGGCTGCAGAGACCAGTCTGATGCGAACCCGTGAGGAGGCTGCGGCCAATAAGGCGCTTGCCAAACGGATGGTGAACTGGATGATAGGACTGACAATCGTGTTCCTGTTTGTCTATCTGATGGGGCGTCGGCGTCTGATGAAGAAGATCTGGGCCCGTAACAAGGACCTGAGGGCTGCACTCGCCCATGCAGAGGAGTCAGACCGCATGAAGACTACTTTTATCCAGAGCATGAGCCATGAGATCCGCACACCCTTGAATGCGGTATCAGGCTTCTCAGAGTTGATCTGTTCGCCCGACTATCAGCTTTCCGATAAGGAGAAACGTGACATGCAGGTACGTATCTCAAGTAATGTAAACCTGATAACTTCCATTATCAATGAACTCCTGGAACTCTCGGAGAGCGAGAATGTGGGAGTTGTTACTGATAAAGAAAAGACAGATGTCTGGGTTAACAACATCTGTCAGAGGGTCATTCAGGAAGCCAAAGGCAAGCAGAATACGGGTGTGGTGCTGCAGTTTGATTCTGACTTGCCTGACGACTTCAAGATTCGCACGAGTTCCTATCGTCTGAAGAATGCCCTGACCCATTTGGTTGACAATGCCATGAAGTTTACAGAGAAAGGATCTGTAGAACTGCGCTGTGAGCTTCAGGGTGGTCAGGTGCGCTTCATCGTGACGGATACTGGCTGCGGCATCAAGAAAGAAGACCATGAGCGCATCTTTGAGACCTTCCAGAAGGGTGATGACTTCAAGGTAGGTGTCGGCCTTGGCCTTCCGATATGCCGTCGTTTGGTGAATTCACTTGGTGGAGAGGTCTGCCTCGATGCCACCTATACCGATGGCGCCCGTTTTATCATCTCCCTCCCTTGTGGCGATTAGCCCGTTGCTCACGGTATTTGGCTTTCTGACGAGCAGAGCCGCTACCATGAGCCCCCGTGATATACTGTTTCTTCTTGGCCTTGGTCTTCACCTTGCCACTCTCCTTCGGCTTGTCACCCCCACGTCCGAAGTTGATGCCGTTCTCGAGTATTTTCTGAAAATCGTCCATGGGCTTAATGATGGAACAGTCTTACGCCCGTGAAGGCCATCGTGATACCGTACTTGTCGCAGGTCATGATGACATGATCGTCACGGACGCTGCCACCAGCCTGGGCAATGAACTCCACACCGCTCTTATGGGCACGCTCGATATTGTCGCCGAAGGGGAAGAAGGCATCCGATCCAAGGGCTACCTTCGTGTTCTGGGCGATCCAGGCTTTCTTCTCTTCCATCGTCAGCACCTCGGGCTGGGTCTTGAAGAACTGCTGCCAGGCACCGTCGCGCAGCACGTCGTCATGCTCGTCCTCAGAAATATACACGTCAATGGTGTTGTCGCGGTCAGCACGACGGATACCATCCACGAAGGGCAGATTCATCACCTTCGGATGCTGACGGAGCCACCAGATGTCGGCCTTGTTACCAGCCAGACGCGTACAATGGATACGGCTCTGCTGACCAGCGCCGATGCCGATGGCCTGACCGTCCTTCACGTAGCAGACGGAGTTCGACTGTGTGTATTTCAGCGTGATGAGGGCGATGATCAAGTCGCGCTTGGCCTCGGGTGTGAAGGTCTTATTTTGCGTGGGGATGTTCTCGAAGAGGGCATCGTCGTCGAGTTTGATCTCGTTGCGACCCTGTTCGAAGGTGATGCCAAAGACCTGCTTGCGCTCGATGGGCTCAGGCACGTAGTTAGGGTCAATCTTGATCACATTATAAGTTCCCTTGCGTTTGTCCTTCAAGATCTCGATGGCCTCGGGGGTATAGTCGGGGGCAATCACACCGTCAGAAACCTCGCGCTTCAGAATCTTGGCGGTCACAGCGTCGCAGGTATCTGAGAGGGCCACGAAGTCGCCATAGCTCGACATACGGTCGGCACCACGGGCTCTGGCATAGGCACAGGCGATGGGGCTCTCGTCGAGGCCAGCGATATCATCCACGAAGTATATCTTCTTCAGCGTGTCGCTCAGCGGCAGACCTACGGCAGCGCCAGCAGGCGAGACGTGCTTGAACGAGGCGGCGGCAGGCAGACCTGTGGCAGCTTTCAGCTCCTTTACCAACTGCCAGGCATTGAAGGCATCGAGGAAGTTGATGTATCCAGGACGGCCGTTGATCACTTCGATGGGGAGTTCGCCCTCCGTCATGAAGATACGGGAGGGCTTCTGGTTCGGATTGCATCCGTACTTGAGTGCTAATTCTTTCATGCTTATACTGATTTTTCGTTTCTGGCTGCAAAATTAGTGCAAAAAGAGCGAAATACCAAATTTTAACTGAATAATCGCTAAATAGTATGAAAACATTTGGTGAGATGTGGGTGATTGCATAAATTTGCAGCGGCTGAATCGTAGAAAGATTGAATTTAGGAATCAATGAAAGTGCTGATTAGTTTGCTGCTGTTCTTGGGTAGCACGACGCAGGCAGTCGCCCAGAGGCGGCTCGTGGTGGTCGACGTGGAGACGCTGATCCCCGTCGCTGGGGCTAATGTGGTCAGTAGGGAGGGAACTTTGACGACGGACTCTCTCGGCCACGTGAGTGTATCCGATAGCTGCAAGTCGCTGTCTTTTTCGCACGTCAACTACGAAAGCCGTCTTATCAACCTGAACGAGGTGCGCGATACGGTATTCATGATTTCCAAGCTGTTGAACGTGAAGGAGGTCATCGTCTTTGGACATGGTAAGAAGCGTGACTACAGCGAGCTACAGCGTCGCTTAGGTCTTGACCGTGTGGAGGCTCAGCTGGCTGCTGGCGGCAGTCATGGGATGGACCTTGTCGCGCTGTTCAATACGCTGTTCGTCCCCAAGAAGTGGCGCGCCAGCTACCGCAAGAAACAACGCATGAAGCGTCTGAGGGAAATCCTTGACAGCTATTGAAAGACGCAAAGGTTTCTCTTACCTTTGCGTCTCATTTTTTCATTCATTATAATGTGTCAGAAACCAAAACTAAGTCTTCCTGCAAGGTAACCAACATTTACTCCACCCTTGAAGTCGTGATTATTGTATACTGCCCCAATGGCGATATGATTGGTTAGCATAACACCAGTTCCGACTTCCCATACAGGAAATGTTGGTGCATTATTTTTGAGGTCAAACCAAGTGCCAATTGCTGCATTAGCATAGATTTTGATATTACTGCCAATGGTATTACTAACATAACGTGCACCCGTTTTTACTTGAATATCTATATCTTCCCACGTAAAATATTTTGTAGATCTTTGAGCACTAATCTTTAGTATATCCCATCCGAAATTACCCCACATTTTTGTGTAGCGAAATCCAAGATCAATACCAACTCCCATGCCTTTTGCATCTCCAGTAAATCCTCCAGCTCCTAAATCAACCCATATTTTGGGAATTCGTTCACTTTTCGTTCTGCTATCGGAATAATTATTTTGTGTAGATGCCGTTGCTACTGTAGTTTGGCTTACAGGAGCCTGTGTCATATCTACGTTTTCCACTTTCTCCATTGGAATAGTCGTTTCTTGTCCGGCAATCAACAACACGATCTTATCAAGCGGGTCAAAGCTTTTTAAAACGCCTTTGATGGTGGCACCATTCTTAAGCTTAACAGCTACTTGTTGCTGAGAAGTGCCTGTGCTGGCCTGTGGTGACACGTTGCCTGTTGCCTGTACTTGAGGAGAAGCTGCAACATTTGTTGGCTCCTGAGGCACTACGGCCCCCGCAGCAACATATAATTCTGGTCGACTTTGTCCTTTGAAACGGTCTGCGAAACCAATGATTTCGTCATGGAGGTCTTCAAGAACCAGTATTAGTTGTGCAGACATGTTCAATCCGCTATCACCTCTTACGTCTTTAAACGCCAACCTGCATACCACTTTACCAGTACTTATTTCCACAATGTCAATAAATCCGCTTTTGAAATTCACACCACCGGACTTCTTGGCAAAAGAGCCAAGAAATGCTGAGGCTACGACACCGCCTCCGATGCTACCCATGTCAACATCAAGGAGATGAATCACAAAGCTATAGCTGTCATTTGGATTCGAAGTTTGAAGTGACAATCCGTTCTTCTTGCTGGTCTTCTTGTTGAAGCGCTTTAAGAAGTATTCTTCTATCTTGCGCTTATCAGAAGGCCAGTCTCGTACATAGTCTGGTCCTTTGCTTTCAAGCCATTGATCCCAGGATACACCTTCGACCTTAGCTTCAGACCAATCTGTCTCAAAATAAGCAGAATTTAATGTCCATATGACATTGGCAGTACCTGACTGAAGCGTAATTTGGTCACCATCTTTAGCATGAAGGGGAGCAAATAGCAAAGTAATGACAGTTAAAAGCAAAAATCGTTTCATGTAGTATTACTCTTTTTGAGCCTATAGACACTCCAGATTCGGCCTTGTTCCTATTTATAGTTGGCTCTTTCTTAGTGCAAGAAGGCGTAGGTGTCTGTTCTATGCCCAACCAAATCTTACGACTGGCGTTCGAAAACGTCTTTCCTAACACTAAGACAGCTTGTGACCTTTAGTTACTTGTCGTGCAAGTTCCCTTATGGCAAACAAGCGATGTTGCAAAGATACACATTTGTTTTGAAACGACAAAAGAAAAAAGAGAAAATTAGCTGATTCGCGTGTAAAAGGTACAAAAAAGCCGCAGATTACGATGTTTATCACAGATTTTTTGTACCTTTGCAGCAAACTTATATGATATGGAAAAGAAACGTATCGCCCTCCGCAAACTGCTGGAGGCTGTGGAAAAGGAAATCCTGCGCAAGCCAGACCGTAAGACGCTGGACCATCTGTCGCTGTTGGCGGGTTTTCAGAACTGGGACAGCTTCCAGCAGGCGCTGCACGGTGAGGCCAGTGCTGACGAGAATTACAAATAATTTCGCCCATAGTTTTGCGGATTCGGAAAAAAGTTGTACCTTTGCAAACTGTTAAGAAAAAGCAAAAGCGGCATGAAGGAATCCGAAAACAGAATCATCAGTTTGCCTAAGATCTCAGATGTCAGGGGCAACCTCTCTATCATCGAACAACTCAGGCATGTGCCGTTTGAGATACGGCGTGTCTATTGGATCTACGATGTGCCGGGAGGAATCGACCGTGGAGCTCATGCTTACAAGGAGAGCGAGGAGTTTATCGTGGCTCTCTCGGGCTCCTTCGACGTGGAGCTCGACGATGGTGAGCAGAAACAGACCTACCAGCTGAACCGTTCGTACAAAGGTCTCTATGTGGCTAAGGCCATGTGGCGGCGCATGACGAACTTCTCCACGAACTCGCTGGCACTGGTGCTTGCTTCGACGGACTATGATCCCAACGACTACATCATGGACTATCAGGACTTCCAGCTTTGGCTGAAGGGACAGACGATGTTGACGGATAACGTGAACAACACCTCGGCACCAGTCATCAACAATGTTCAGGTGCCGAATGCCGTCAGCTATGCCAGGAGTGTGTTTGACAGTTCTCTTTATGAGCTGAACAAGATGCACGATGTGGAGGGTAACCTGACGTTTATCTACCAGAATATTCATGTGCCGTTCGAGATCAACCGTGTATTCTATAGCTACGACATTCCTGGTGGAGAGGAGCGTGGTGGGCATGCCCACAAAGAGTGCCACCAGTTCATCATCGCAGCCTCGGGCAGTTTCGAGGTGGTACTCGACGATGGCACCAACAAACGAACCGTCGCCCTCAACCGTCCCTTCTGGGGACTCCATGTGCCGCCTGGCATCTGGTCGTCGGAGCAGGGCTTCTCTTCGGGCAGCATCTGTCTGGTGCTGGCCAGCCACGTTTATTCGGAGGATGACTATATCCGCAATTATGACGAGTTTCTGGAATATATAAAGAAATGAATATGGTGAAACTATTGGATCTTCAGGCCATCACGATGCAGCATGCCGAGGAATATGAGGCTGCAGCCAAGCGCGTGATTGAGTCGGGATGGTTTTTGCAGGGTCGTGAGAACGAGACCTTCGAGCATGACTATGCCCAATATATAGGTACAAAGCATTGTATCGCAGTAGCCAACGGGCTGGATGCCCTGAAACTGGTTCTGCGCGGCTATAAGGAACTGGGCGTGATGAAGGACGGCGACGAGATTATCGTACCCGCCAACACTTATATCGCCACCATTTTGGCCATTACTGCCAATCAGCTGGTGCCCGTGCTGGTGGAGCCGACATGGGAGCATCTCGAATTGGATATCAACCGTGTGGAGGAGGCCATCACCCCGAGGACAAAGGGTGTGATGACGGTTCATCTCTATGGCCGTATCGCCTACAACGACGAACTGGGTCACATCTGTCGGCGTCACGGACTGAAGCTGATGGAAGACTGTGCCCAGAGTCACGGCTGTGCCTGGAAAGGTGTGAAGACTGGTGCCCTGAGCGATGCAGCGGCCCACTCCTTCTATCCAGGAAAGAACCTGGGAGCCTTTGGCGATGCAGGCGCTGTGACGACCGATGACGAGGAACTGGCCTCGGTGGTACGCGCCTTGGCCAACTACGGCAGTCAGAAGAAATACGTGTTCCGTTATGTTGGCATCAACAGTCGCATGTCGGAGCTGGATGCTGCCATCCTCGACGTGAAGCTGAAATATCTCGACGAGGATAATCAAAAGCGTCAACAGTTGGCGGCCTATTATTACGAGGCGATTGATAACCCGCTGATTACCCTGCCGCAAAGGCTTAGCGATGAGAACAATGTCTATCATCAGTTCCCCATCTTCTGTGAACGGCGCGATGAGTTGCAGGCATATCTCAAGGAGGGTGGGGTGCAGACACTTATCCATTATCCGATACCGCCGCATAAGCAGGAGTGTTATAGGGAGTGGAACGACCGCAGCTATCCGATTACGGAACGCATCCATCAGCAGGAACTCTCCATCCCGATGAATCAGGTGGTGAACCGGGAGGAGGCAGAGACCGTTGTGCGGTTGATTAATGATTTCAGTTGAATATGAAACAGAAGAAAGAGATATCCGTGGTCATCCCTGAGTATTGCGGGGAGTCGATGCTGGCTGAACTGCTGAAACGATTGCATGCAGTCCTGCAGACGCTGACCGACAGTTACGAGATCATCCTCGTCAATGACTGTTCACCGGACAACGTGTGGGAGGCTATCCGGCAGGTTTGTGCTATAGATAAGCGTGTCGTCGGTCTCAATCTGAGCCGTAACTTCGGAGAGCACTATGCCATTTCGGCAGGTTTGAGCTATGCCAAGGGTGAGTACATTGTCGTGATGGACTGCGATCTTCAGAACCGTCCGGAAGACATACCAGCCCTCTATCAGAAGGCGAAGGAAGGATGGGATGTGGTCCATGCCCGTAGGGTTCATAAGAAGTTCGGATTCTTAAAGCGGATGTCGTCGAGCATGTTCCATGCTGTCTATGACTGGATGACAGGACATAAGTCAGACTCCAGTATCGCCGAGTTCGGCATTTATAGTGCCCGCATCATCCGGGAGTACAACAAACTGGGCGAGGTGGCCCGTTCGTTTAACTTCCTGATAGAGTTTTTGGGATTCCGTGTGACAGCCATCGACGTGACGCACGACTCCAGAGCCGACGGTGGCGGCTCCTCTTATACGTTCCGCAAACTGTTCCGACTGGCGATGGACTCCATCATCGCCGACAGCACACGGCCTCTGAAAATGGCTGTAGTAACGGGTTTCGCGATGTCGTTCCTTTCTGTTCTTATGGCGGCCTATAATGTCATTGCCTATTTCTTTGAACTCCATACGGTGCGCGGCTATACCACGACCATCTTCTCCATCTGGTTCGCCTGTGGATTGTTGCTTTTCATGATGGGCATCCTCGGCCTTTACATCGGGCGCATTTTCGACCAGGTGAAGGCACGTCCGATCTTTATCGTGATGGATGAACTGAATGTGGGAGAAGACTAGGCCTTCTCCCACATTCAATTCATCGAATAATCCTTATTTCTTTTTTTCGTAGATATAGAACGGCAGGTTCAGATATGTCCGCTTCAGACGTAGCTCGTAGCCATTAGCCTCGATGTCGCGTAATACCTGATGCTTGTCGGCTTGGTTTTCACGGCAGTAGGTCACTACAAAGTCGGCCTTCCTGTCGGTTAGGATCTTCCGATGATCGCGAATCATTGCTGGTGTCCCTCCGTTGGGATAGGCAAACTGGTCGCCTGCAGGTAATGCACCGTACATCACACCGAAGCCGAATTCTTGGCATTCGTAGCTCAGCAGTCGCGGGTGATCCACGTCCTTCATCACGTCTGAGATGGCCTGGAATGCCTCGCGGTCATCGTTGTGGGTGAAGATGGTGTTCTGGCGCAACTCGCCTACGATGAGGTTCCCATACAGACAACTGCAGATGATGTATGCTGACAGCAGACCGAAGCATGCCCAGCGTGCCCTCTGGTTGTAGATGAGCAGTACGGCAATGAGCAGATAGAGTATGAAGATATAGCAGACGCCGTAATAGTAGTCCCATACGTTATGGCGTGTTGATATGGCGATGAAGAGCAGGGCGATGGTAACAGGCACCAATTTGTACTGTTTCAGTCGCAGGCTTAACAGCATGCCGCTTAGGAAAACGACGGCGATGAATACTATCTTGCGGTAGTCTTCCAGAATGCCGGCCAGGTCTTGCATATACGAGGGACTGTCGCTGTTCTCGTTTGTCACCGTTTCGTAAGCCAGTACGAAATAGTTGTGGAAGAAGGCTCCGAGAGTGTCCGTCATAATAAAATATATGATAAACGGTGCCACTATCACCACAGAGATGGCAATCATCCATAAGAAGGGCTTTGCCAGACCCCGCTTGTTCTTGTACTGATCCCACAAGGCTATGAGTACGATGACTCCCTGAGCGGCGGCAATATTGTATTTCATCATCACTAATGTGGTGAAGCATCCTCCCAGCATCAGGAAGTCTGCCACATCGTTACGCTCCTCTGCATAGATTCGTTTAAACAGGGCATAGAGCGATATGGCAATGAATAGTAGCATCAGGTCTTCGGAGCGCGTCTCGAAATGGAACCAGGGGAAGAAATACACGAAGATCATCGGCAGCGTGGCAGCCATACTCAGTCGGTTGTCTCTCAGGAATATCATGGCCGTCTTATAGTTGAAGAAGAGCGTCAAGGCATAGAACACGCCAGAAACCACATACATGCCGTGATAGTTGAGTGGCGAGATGAGCCAGCCGATGCCGTAGAAGAGCCAGATCAGCGGTCCTTTGAAATCGGTGAACTCCACATAGGGGCGCATGCCGTACAAGAATGCCTTGCCCTCCATGAAGAACCAGGCAGAATCGACACGGTGAGCCAACCAGAAGAGAGGGGAGTCGTTAGATAGAAACAGCTGGATGATGAACGACCACAAGGTGAAGAGAATCAACACCTTCATGTCTGACGGCTGCTTGGAAGTCTTGTAATTATTCATCTTAAATGTTGTTTGTTGATTACAAAAAAAGGCTCCTCTTCGGGAACCTCTCTTTCTGTGTCCGGATGGTTAGGATTACTCAGCCGTAACGGGACGACGCTTCTCCTTGATGCGGGCAGCCTTACCAGTGAGCTTGCGCAGATAGTAGAGCTTAGCGCGACGGACCTTACCAATCTTGTTCACCTCGATAGAATCGATGTTCGGTGACTCGATGGGGAAGATACGCTCGACACCTACAGTGCCTGACATCTTACGAACGGTGAAACGCTTCTTGTCTCCGTGACCGCAGATCTTGATGACAACACCGCGGTAGAGCTGGATACGCTCCTTTGAACCCTCGATAATTTTGTAAGCGACAGTAATCGTGTCACCAGCCTTGAACTCTGGAAACTTCTTGCCGGTTGCAAATGCTTCTTCAGCAACTTTAATTAAATCCATTTCTTTACTTTTTTACTTGTTTTGCTGTATCGTTCCAACGCAACATAGACGGGCCACTCGTGACTTCCCTCCATCGGTTACGCCGAAAAGCGGGTGCAAAGGTACTAATTTCCTGTGAGAAATACGGGTTGTGGTGATTGGGATAGGTTTAATTTAACATTATTTAATGTTTGGGATGGCCTCTAGGCTACTTAATACGTAGAATTTCTGGCTTCCTCGACCTCGAAAGGTGATTCCCGAGGCGGGATCATCGGCGATTTTCCGCAGTTCCAGAGAGGCTGTTGTTTTTGATAATCCCGTCAGCCTGACGTAGTCCATCACTCGCATCAGGTGATATTTCTCTAAGAATTTACGGGCCATCGCCGTCCGCTCCTCCAATGTGGTCTTTGGTTTCTTAAGACGGCTCACGCCACCGCTCGACAGCACACACTTCGTGCGGGTCTTGCGAATCAGCTCGGGATCGGCCTTAAACGACACACCCCTTACCTCGATGCTGCTGGCATTGCGCTTCGTCTCGCCAGGCTCGAAGGCATCGGGCAGCATGTCCTTGCGCACGCCCAGCCTCGCCGTGAACAGCCCCACCTCGTCGATCTTTACCGAGAAACCGTTGGCCAGACAGCCAGGAAGTTTCTCGGCAATCTGCGTTAGCACAGCCTTGTAGGTGCTTCTCGGCAGGCTTCCGTCGCGGCAAAGCACATCAATGAACTGCTCGTGGTTCATCGCCCTCGTCACCATCTTATAGTAGGCCTGTGTGCGACCCGTTCCGTTCAGGTCGGCAATCTCTTTCTTAATGTATTTTGCGTCCATATTATTGTTGTTTTGAGTCCTTCTTAAGGTTATTCTGCGTCCATTTTTCAGTTCCTTTCTGCAAAGGTAATCAAAATGTTCCAAAAACATCTGTTCATTGACGAAGAATTAACAAACTTTGTCTTAGAACTAGTGTTCTTCGTCGTAGAACGAACGTTCCATGTTGAAAATCCAACTTTACAAGGCTTCAAACTCCCATTCCCAAGCCTTGAGAATCACCTTTTCAAGGCTTGTCTCTCAACTTTACAACGCCTGTCCCAACAGCGTCAGACGCTTTGTCCTACAACTTTAGGTGTCGAACGATCTCTGATACTATAATACTGAGCCAAGTTTCATCATTCGGCTGCAAAAATACACATTATTATAAAAATAATAAGATTTTGAATGTTTTTCCGAAAAAAGCATGGCTATATGCAAAAATAGTTTTATATTTGCAGTCGATTAGGACAAGCATCATTTTAGGAGGACAAAGATATGTTAGGAGTTAATTCACCAAGAGAGCCGATTACGCCAGAATTTTCAAGAGAGATTCGAGCTGCATTGTGGCGTGCTATAACAGGCAACCTTACGCCTGAAGAAAAGGATGCCATTCGCAGGGGACGTGAAGCAAGGAAGAAAGTCAAAATTGTATGGAAATAGACTATTCTAACCTCACGTCTGAAAAGATAACTGATTTCCATTGCCTCGAAACGTTTTGCTCTGGCGTTGAGGCAATGGATAAATTTATACAGGGTGATTTTCGCATGAGTGTCGAGAATCACTATTGTTCTGCCTATGGTGTGTGGTATAAAGACGAATTGGTGGCAATCTATGCTTTAAGTTTTGATTCCCTTGACCTTGATTCTGATGATAAGGAAGAACTTGAGACAGGTATGTCGACTACAGGTATGCCCGATATAGACTGGAACTACAAGGAAACATTTTATGCCAAGCCTCGCTATCCGGCCCTGGATATTGCCTATTTGGCAGTTCGAAAAGAATACCGAGGAAACAGAGTCGGACAATCTATTGTGGAATTGATTGCCGAAAGGGCAAGGACTCAGTCATTTGCCGGCTGTCAGTTCCTAACAGTCGAAGCATTGGCAACTAATGAATACAGTGCTGTAGGCTTCTATCAACGATGCGGATTTACAGCTAACGAGGTGCGCAAGCCATATAAAGATACACTTCGCATGTTCCGTACTCTATATGCTGAAGAAGAGTACGTTGACGAATAGTAATGACACAAGTTTACGATGAAGAACCGACGTCAGGGTTTGTCAGTCCTGATGATATCCTAAAGGCAGATCGATTTACGGACTTTTCCACCGTGTCAAGTAGAGGATATAGTCTGCTGACGCGGGCTAAGCGGCATGGACGATGGTGGATGCTGAAAGGATTAAAAGAACAGTATCGTCAGGATACTGTGTTTAGGGCATTGCTGCAAAAGGAGTATGAGATAACCAGCCAGTTGCAGCATCCGATGGTTGTTTCCGTCTTTTCACTTGAAGAGGTTGGGGAATTGGGCCTTTGCATCGTGATGGAGTGGGTGGATGGTATAACACTCAAAGAATGGCTGACACAGGGAAAACATACGAAAAAGCAACGTCGCCATGTGGCAGATATGCTTTTGGACGCATTGGCTTATGTGCATAGTCGCCAGACACAACACAGAGACCTGAAACCCTCAAACATCATGCTTACTCACGATGGTCAGCATCTGAAACTCATAGACTTCGGACTTTCCGATACAGAAAGCCACGCTATTTTGAAGGCTCCTGTAGGCACAGAGGGATACATGGCTCCCGATGGACCTTCTGATATATATTCTTTGGGCTGCATCCTCCGCGAACTCCACTTGGGACGATCGTCATGTATGGTAGTCCGGAAATGCTGTGCGCCTCTCCGTTGTCGTTATACTGATATTCCGGTTATTCAAAGAGACCTGCACCGTTGCTGGCTGTGGCCACGTCGGCTACTTCTCATAATCGGTCTTGTGATTGTGTTGGCAAGTATCTTTCTGCTGAATCTGACCCACACCCAAGGAGAAATACGTACGGTCAATGATTCGCTGAAAGTATTTAAAGAAGAAAACAAAGCGAAGATTCTTTCTGAACAGGAAAAGACCGATTCGCTGCAACTCCAGATGAATCAGATTGCTGACCAGCGGGAGTCAGAGAAGATGGCCATCCAGCGTCGCCAGGACTATATTAATGAGGCAAAAAGAAAAATAGACCAGCAGATGCAGGCGTATGGCATTCAGCAGATGATGGATACGGTGAGATGCCAGCGAAACATCACTATCCCTTTCCTGAGAATCGCCGATGAACTTATCAGGGACACAAAGGATCCGGAATTGATAGAGTATATCCAGGAGCACTATCGCAAGCCTTGGCTAAGGCGAATGTCGGAACTGCCCTTCGACTAATCACACACCTCTATCACCACGCCGTCACGCTGTCCTGCTACGTAGATCATTGGCGGCATGCCTTGATGTACCACATCGTCAAGATATAGTGGCTCGTGCTGTATCATCAAGTGGCAACGGAATGTATCGCCTACGCTTAGTTTTGTGTTCTTGGCTTCTACGATCTCGAAGTGGCCGTATTCTTTATGCCTGACGACAATCCGCCTGTCAGGTCGCCACGTAATGACCAAGCGCTGTCCGCGTCTCAGATCTTCTGCTGTCACCCTTTCTTCTGTTTTTATGCCGCTTTGCACCTCGTCCTTGTTCTCCGCCTGATTACAAAGGACCTCATAGTCGCGATAACCCACAAATCGGGCCAGCACATCCAGTGTGTGAGGTCTTGTCTCAACTTCCTCCTTTTTCAAATATCCCCAAAAGCGTTTCAGGGTAGTTGGCGACAGTCTCTCGCGCGTATGTGATAATAATAGGTGGCTCAGTTGCTCAAAGTCAGCGGCCTTGGACAGTTTATGTCCGAGTATCCGTTCCACTTCCTGTTTCAGTAATTCCTGTTTCATGCTGCGAAGATACAAAGAAATATTCATTCTCGCAAGATAAAAGACGAAAAGGACAGAAAAGGACTTGCACAAATGTTTTTTATAGACTATTTTTGTCCCCAAAATAAAAAAAACAGCTCACAATGTTGCAAGTTTCGGAAAAATTGCTTATCTTTGCCTCGTCGTTTGTGAATAACATTCGACGACATCGAGGAGAGCGATTAAGCTTTGACCCGCCAGAGAATCTGCAAAATTCAAAGTATAAGGGTGAGAAGTCTGAAAGCTGCTTCTCCTGCAGTAGCATATATACTGCTTACTCCTTCGTGGAGCCAGCTCACATATATACCTGCAGGTGTGAGCTGATTTCATTCTTACTTATACAGGTATTGCAGAACCTTCTGGCTAAGGATGTCAAGAAGGCTCACACTCTTTGTGCTCAGTGAATAACATTAACTAAAAATTAATAATATGTATTCAGAACAACTTGAACAATTGATTAAGTCTGTAATCGCAGATGGTGTTATTACAGATAAGGAACGTGCTGTACTGCACAAGAAGGCTGCAGCAGAAGGTGTTGATGAAGACGAAATCGACGTGTATGTAGATGGATTGGTTACTCAGATGAAATCTGAACCACAGGATTCTGGTAAAGCCCAGAAAAACCCAAAAGTGAATTTCAATTATGTAAATAAGCAAGCCCATGGAAAGCATCATTACTATATTGGAAAAGATTATTATGAGATTAATATTACAAACAATGAGTTTGTTGAGAAAATTTATCTGAATTTTTTTAAAGAAATAGTGGAAGAAAGTATTTATTTTGGAATTTATGTAATATTTGAGTATAAGAAAGGGTGGCGGTCCTTTGATAATTATCCAAAAATAATGCTCAAAACAGATAAAAATAGTATTGATTTTGTATGGGAAATAACTAAACTAGAGATACCTTCTAGATTGATTGCTAAGAAGTCGTCTTTCGATTTAGAGTCTTATAGTGGTGATGAGGAAATGATAAAGCTTCTTTGTGATGCAAATACAATAACAATTTCCTTATATAATTGTGGCGTTTGCAGAGATAATGACTGGGATATACGTAATAAATTTGATATTGAGAATATCTCAATTAATGACTTTAAAAGCAACGCACAAATTTTCTATGGAGCAGTCATTAATTATGTGGGGCAAGAAGAAGATACGGTCGAAACATATAAAGAGGATGTTAAAAACTTGACGTATGCAAGAGTGCTTGGAACAGATACGCGCTATCTGAAAAAAGATGATGAGAAGAGTCAAATCTGGGATAAATACCTTGATCAGGAGACAGGATATACCATATATCACATGAAAGATTGTAAGAGTTTTATTGGGTTTGCTTCTAAAAGGATATATAACTTTGAGTGGCAGTTCCATGCATTAGAGAAAAGCGATTGTGAGGCGAAATATTTCTTTGAGTTGATTTGTACTTGTAGAGATAAGGAAGACAATGATGGTCATAGATTACCCAAAAAACCATTTGAACTTGCAGAAGGTGAACTTCAGATAAACGTAGAAGGAAATGACAGTCCGCTAATTCCATTAGTTAACAATTTGGCTTCTTTCTCTATTCATCAAAAGAAACTCAGAGGGGACGAACATTGCTATTATGAAGTGCCATCGGCATTGATGGAAAGTATTGTTGACAGCAAAAAAATTAAATTAAAAGCCTTTGGAAGCGAACACAAATCAGCAAAATTGAGGAAATATGGTATCTTTGTCGGAAGTAAAATGACGAAAAAATGGGAACTCGCATATAAACTAATTGCTCATCCTGACAAAAAAGGGAAATATTTGGAAGAATACCATAATTATCTGCTACGCGAAAAGGTTTGGAACTATGTCAAAAGTATATTCGCTAAATTCTAAACACAATGAAGGAGTTTATAAGCCAATTATCAACGAATGAAGTGGCAATGTATGTCTCATTCATATTGTTTGTAGCCAGTATTATTGTGGCATTTTTCTTTGGCTATATTCCAAACAAACAAAAAAGGGAGATAAAAGAATTACAGGCGAAGCTTAAGAATCGCGATATAGAATTATTAGCTGTATATCAGGACGTCCTTGCGCTAATTCAAATAGAAAAATATCTATGCCAAGAGGCAGATATAAGTAAACAGAAAGCAAGAGAAGGTTTTACAGTAAGCTATCGCTCCGAGCGCAAAAGGGTTGAAAAAAGAATCACAGAACTCGAACGGCAGCAGTAATACAATCTTATATGGACGAAGCCGAAAATCCTTTAAAGAGTAGGCATTAATTTAATTAATTGTAATTATGGCAAGAGAATGTAAAGCGGGAAGTTGGCTCTTCCGTATTAATCCGAACAATGACAAGGAGTTGCAAAGAGCTTCAACAGGTTCAACCAGTTATAGTCAAGTTTGGACTGCTCCAAATGGAGAGAGAATCCTTGATATAAATGCAAAAGGAGACGAAGTACTTATCCAAACAGACAGGCGCAACTATATCCGTTCAAAGAGTGGTGGCGTAAGTCCTAAATGATTATTCCAATTTCCCCAATCTGTTAAATGGCGGATTGGGGATTTTTATTCGAACAATACGATTACCTGCTAAGCATGGAGATATTGGCAATCATAGGCATTATAGCATTGGCTCTCATCATCTTCACAGGTGGCGGCCTTTTCGGTTGGGTATTAAAAGGAATCGGAGCCATCTTTGAATTCCTGCTTGAAGGCTGGAGCCATTGTTTAGGTATCATTTTCTGGATAATTATTATCTTCATAGCCTTAATAGTTTTGGCTTCGTAATTGTTTTTTACTGTTATTGTTAGTCTTATAGATTTTTAACGAGTTCTTTTTGAATTATATCTTATATATTACTATATTTGTTGCGTATAAATCAAGGGTTTCGAAATTTGTAGAATTAATTATTAATGGCAGCAATGAATGAATTAAAGGCGTCGCCGATGCTATATCTTTCAGGTGGTTCGAAGGAGTTGTTTCACAGCAATTTCCTTTATTGGCTGGGCGTGAACTATCGAGACGCATTCCAAGAACTAATGACAAAAATGTGCCATATCAATGCTTCATGGCCAGAGGATTGGACGATTCGACGCGAACACAAGCATCTGGATCTATGTGTCACTTATAAGGAGTGTGCTTTCATCATTATTGAGAATAAGGTAAAGAGTCTGCCTGACCTGATGCAACTACGCAGATACGAACAGGTTTATGCGAACCGCGACAGAGGATGTACATACGTGGTATTGTCGCTGGTTAAGGATTTCCATGGTCAAAAGTATTTGAATGAAAATACGCGCTGGCAACTTCATCACTACGACGAATTGGCACAAATGATAAGAGATTGTTGTCCTGATAGCGTCGTCTGCCTGGAACATAGACCTTATATCCGAGACTATTGCCAGTATATTAGCAGTCTGAGCATGTTGGCAGAAGGATGGAAAATAGATGAACAAGAGTCATTCCTCTCTCAGCATGATAATCTGCGGGAGTTGAGGCTGAATGACATCTATGAGAAAGTGCGCTATGCCCAGATTGCAGCTTTGCTCGCAGAACAACTCAAGCCCCGAATGGTCAATGACTCCGATGAGGAAAGAGTCATTCTTGGTATGAGTAACACAGATGTCATCTTGAGACGTGGACGTGAAGATGCTGATGAAATCCTAAGTTTCTATGGATGTCCTGAGGCAAAGCCTTTCCAACAGGTTTTTATCAGTAGCGGCATGAGTCATGGTGTCGGGCTGGTTGAAGCCAAGGTGAAGATTGCAGACGATTGCTGTTTTGTCATTCAGGTTCAAGGTAATCACTACTGTCATGCAATGGAACGGGAAAATATTTTTGAAAGAACGAGTAAACTCACTATGCAACAGATATTGTTCCTGAATTTCGGGCTAGGTGGATTAAAAGACAGATTAGCAAAAGCTGATTCGGGAATTTGTCACTATAAGACAGATTTTGTATATAGGTGGCAAAAGATTCTGCCTTCACATTCATTAGGCGACATTGTTGATGCAATGAGCGCTGACATATTTGAAATTTTGAATAAAAAAGGATATGAATGAATTTAGCAGAGACCTGACATTAGCATTGAATAAAGTGTGCTTCTCACAGGACTTCAAGTTCTTTTTCACATCACGGCACTCTCATTGCCCTGATGGGTTGACTATAGGGGTAGAGGGTGAGAGTAAGGACGACTATCGGCTGTTCCTGACCATCCGCCATTACGGTTATGAAGATTCTTCTAACAGAGGGGTTTCCAAGTATGATGATATGCTGGACTTCTATCCTGGAAAGTTCGATTTCACAGAGGATCATCTGGAAACTGTGCTCGAGTATTTCAAAACCCGCAAGCCTGAACTGTACGAGAACTATATGGTTGGTGTAACCATCTCACTGGAAGGAGAATAATGGACGTAGAATGGACAATATGAGGCGTTTAGTATCTGTTATTTTCTTGTTCTTCAGTATGTGTTGTTATGCTGAGGATAATATCAGGTATTATGAAACAACCAGTTTCTCATATAAAAAAGTAGTAAATGGGGAATGGACAGACTGGTCTGAATGGGAAGACTCAGGAATGATCATTACACTAAATTTGACAAAAGACATCGTTGAAATATTATCGCCTAAAGCACAGATCTATAACATTACTGAGTATAACGATTTCAATATAGACAAGGACGGTGGTAGAACTGCGAAATTCAGTTTTGTGGATCAAGAAGGATATAAGGTATTATAAGGCTGCGTATTGAGAAGAATGGTAATTCTCAAATGTATGTTGAATATGCCAATATAATGTGGGTATACAATTTGATACGTATTGAGGATACAGATTTCGGGGAATAATAGCAACGTTTTTTACGAAGCCTTCCAACACTTTTTGGGAAGCCATGGAAAATGTGTTGGATGGCTTCGCAGCAAGAAATGCGTAGGTAAGCGTATCCGTTCAGATGACTAATGCCTTCTTCTGCAATAACCCTGCCTTATTGCGCAATAACCCAAGGTTATTTGACGATAACCCCGGGTTATTGACCCAGCAGATAAGTCACGGATACAAAGATAAGGATAAAATATGAAAACTGCAATACTTTATGGAGAGTTTTTGAGATAATAAGCAATTTTTTTTGTACCTTTGCCGTCGAATTGCGAAACATAATGAAGCGAATGATGAATTATAGATTACTATATTTTTGCATACTTGCTGCCTTCCTGCTTTGGTCATGCAACAAAAAGGAGACACAGACCCATGAGGATGCTGTCAGCGTGAGAACCCAGAAAGTAGAGGCTGGGGCACAGAGCGTGAACAAGAGTTTCATGGGAGTGATAGAAGAGGAAGACGGTGCCAACGTCACATTCGGGGTCTTAGGTACGGTGATTCGTGTGATGGTCGATGAAGGACAATTCGTGCGGAAAGGTCAGGCAATGGCCGAGACCGACGGACAGAACGTCAGGAATGCCTACGAAATGAGTGCCTCGACCCTCGCACAGACTGAGGATGCCTATCGCCGCATGAAGAACCTCTACGACAAGGGTACACTGCCAGAGATAAGAATGGTAGAGATGGAGTCGATGCTGACCAAGGCAAAAGCTGCAGAAGCCATGTCGCGGAAGAATGTGGACGAGATTGTGCTGCGTGCCCCCTTTGATGGCTATGTGGCACAAGCTGCTGTACATGAAGGCAGCAGTGTCATGCCTGGTGTAACGGGGTTCAAGCTGGTGAAGATTGACAAGGTGAAAGTAAGCGTATCGGTTCCTGAGAAAGAGATCAGCAAGATAAAGAAAGGCACTGACGTGAACTTTACGGTGTCCGCCTTGGGCGATAGCGTGTTTACGGGCAGAGTGGTGAACAAGGGAGTGGTAGCGAATATCATCAACCACACATACACGGTAAAGGTTTTGGTAGAGAATAAAAGCCATACATTGCTGCCAGGCATGGTATGCAAGGTACACATGAAGGACGTGAGTGCAGACTATTCTATTCTGGTGCCGCAGGATGCCATACAGATTAGCGGCAAGGAGACCTTTGTGTGGATGGTGAAGCAAGGGAAGGCTCATCGTCAGGCTGTCACCACAGGTGAGATATACAGCGCTGGTGTGGTCATAGAGACAGGACTGACCAACGGCGATGTGATCATCGTCCAAGGCCAGAATAAAGTCAGTGAGGGAATGAGCGTGAAGTAAAGGTAAAAAAGTAAAAAGGTAAAAGGGTGAAAAGTGATAAAGTGCAAGAGCCAAGAGGTGATAAAAGCTTAGTGGCGAGTGCCATGAGGCATAAAAGCATCACGCTGCTGCTGGTGCTGGTCATGATGCTTGCAGGCATTGCTTCGCTGATATATATACCAAAGGATGAGTTTCCGCAGGTAGACCTTCCTGTGGGATTGGTGGTAGGAGTCTATCCTGGGGCGTCTGAGCTGGAAGTGGAGCAGCAGTTGGCAAAGCCCCTGGAAGATTTTCTCTGGACCTTTAAGGAGATAGACAGGGAAAAGACTACGACGATGAGTATGAACGATGGCTGTGCGGCCATTGTATGGCTCAACGGGACAGAGAGCAGCAAGACGGAGTTCTGGAACAAGCTGAAGGAGCGGCTGACACTCTTCCGCGTGACACTGCCAACGGGTGTGCTGGGTGTGGTGGCCAACGACGACTTCGGCGACTCATCGGCCATGCTGGTCACCATCGAAAGCGACAGCAAGACATTCCGTGAGTTGGGCGACTATGCCGACGGGCTGAGCGACAGGCTGAGAACGGTGAAGAGCCTGGCAAACGTGATACGCATGGGTGGGCAGAAGGAACAGCTGAGCATCTATCTGGATCGCGACCGTCTCTCGATGTACGGCATCAATACGGCCATGCTGATGAGCAAGGTCTCCGGACTTACAGGCACACTTTATACAGGCAGTCTGGAGGATGGCAAACTGAGCAGGAAGATACATATCCGGTCATCGCTCAATACCGAACAGGACCTGGCACAGACCATTGTCAGTACTGCTCCCACGGGCGAAGTGGTACGACTGAGCGACATTGCCACCATCAAGCGTGAATACCCAGAACCGCGACAATACATCAAGAACAATGGGCGCCAGTGCCTGCTGCTGTCGCTGCAAATGATCAGGGGCAAGAATATTATCGACTTCGGTACCGAAGTAAAACAACTGATCAGCGACTACCAGCAGACATTGCCCAAGGATGTGCATATCAACGTGATCAGCGACCAAAGCCAAGTGGTAGACCACTCCATACAGGACTTCATGCTCGAAATGCTCATCGCCATCGTGTCCGTCATCATTGTGGTATGCCTGATGCTGCCGCTTAGGGTGGCGGGTGTAGCAGTGGTCACCATCCCCATCACGATATTTGCCTCCATGGCCATATTCCTTATGACAGGAGTCGAGATTAACAGCGTCACACTGGCGGCCCTGCTGGTAACGCTGGGTATGATTGTCGACGACAGCGTGGTGGTAGTAGACTGCTATCTGGACAAGTTAGACTCCGGAATGAATCGCTGGCACGCTGCTATAGAGTCTTCACGGGAATTCGTGAAGAGCATCATCACGGCCACGCTGGTCATCAGCATCACGTTCTTCCCCTTCCTCTTTACTACTGACAAGCTAATACACGACTTCATACAATGGTTCCCGTATGCCATCAGCATCGTACTGACGGTATCGCTGGTGGTCGCCATTTTCGTGGTGCCCATATTGCAGCATCAGTTTATCAAGAACGGACTCCACACGGGTCAGCAGGAAAGAAACGAAGGCGAGCGGAAGACGATGCTCGAGCGGATGCAGGGTCACTACGACAAGCTGATAGAGTGGTGCTTCCGCCACAGGCGCGCCACCCTTGCCATCGGACTGGCAAGTATCGTGCTGGGGGCTGTGCTCATCCTGATGTTACCCATCAGACTGATGCCCAGGGCCGAGCGCAACCAGTTTGCCGTCGATATCATATTGCCTACAGGCACAGACCTGGACTATACTGCACAGGTGGCCGACTCGCTGGCCAGCATCATGCGAAAGGACGAACGGGTGGTCAACCTGACCACGTTCTATGGCAGTGGCTCACCGCGATTCCATGCCACGTTCCTACCCAACTTTGGCGGAACCCACTTTGCGCAGTTCATCGTAAACACCCATAACGACAAAGAAACGCAGGAAATGCTGGACGACTACGCCCACCGCTACTCCTATTACTTTCCTGAGGCACAGATACTGTTCCGGCAGATAGAATACTCCGACCATCAATACCCTGTGGAAGTGGAGGTGAAAGGTGATAACCTCGATAGCCTGCACGTGGCCATAGACAGCATACATCACCGATTGTCGAAAAACAAGGACATAGACGTGTTGACCACCAGCTTCGGCACGACGGGTAACCAACTGGAGGTAACCATGAAGCCTGAAGAAGCCAACCGCATAGGCATGAGCAAATCGCTGCTCTCGCTGAATTTTGCCTTGCGCTATGGTGGCGGCATTCCTGTAACAACCATCTGGGAGGGCGACCACGAACTGAGCATCACGGTAAAGGATGCCGATAAGGGTAGACACGACATCGACGAATTCAAGAACATTCGCGTGACAGGCCTGATCCCCACCATTACGGCAGCACCGCTGTCGCAAATAGCCGACGTCAAGCCAGGCTGGGGCTCTGGCACCATCACACGCATCAATGGTGAACGGACGGCCTCTGTCTATGGCATGATGGGGCGTCAGGGCGTGAAGGTAGGAGAACTGACGGAGAATATCTATCGGGACCTCAAGACACTGCGACTGCCCGACGGCATCAGGATTGAGGAGGGCGGACAGGCAGAGACCGAACGGACATACCGTCCGCAGATGTATCTGGGCATGCAGATTGCCATCGTGCTGATCTTCTTCATCATCGTGTTCCACCTGAAGAGCATACCGCTCACACTGCTCATCATGTCGTCGCTGGGATTCTCGATGATAGGTGGTGCGCTGGGACTCCACTTGTTCGGTCAGGAGTTTGGTGCTACGGGCGTACTCGGCTTCGTCTCGCTCATGGGTATCATCACCCGCTGCGGTATCATCATGATTGACTATGCCGAGGAACTGAGCCACGAGCACCCCACGAAAGAGGCCGCACTGCTGTCGGCCAAACGGCGGTTCCGACCGGTATTCCTCACTTCGATGGCTGCATCGATGGGTGTCATACCGATGGTCATTAAGGACACGCCGCTGTGGGGACCGATGGGCGTCATCATCTGCATAGGAGCACTGGTGTCGATGCTGTTTATCATCACCATGATTCCCGTCGGCTACAGTGTAGTAAAAGAAAGGTTTTAAGTTATGAAGATAAAGAAGTTATTCCTCGTCCTTGGCATTTCCCACCTCGTGGTCATTGGGGCTCCAGCCCAGCGCATCATGACCCTGCAGGAGTGTGTCCAGGAGGCTCGTGTCAACAACGTCAGCGCCAAGGATGCTCGCAACGACCTGCTCATCGCCAAGGAACAGCAACGCTATGCCCGCACGAAGTACTTTCCTATGGTAGGAGCGTCGGCCACCCATTTCGAGGCCAGCGACTATCTGCTGAAGCAGCAATTGTTCTCGGAAGATCTGCAAGAAATCATCGAAGCGCTCACCGAGGGGTCGGATTTCTTCAAAAACGGAGGCATTCAAGCCATCAAACGTGGTACGTCGATGGGCCTCACCGTCCTTGAACCACTATATACTGGCGGCAGAATCCGCAATTACAACAAACTGGCCGACATGCAGGTTGATGCTCGCCAGAAACTGCAACAGGTGACTGACGACGAGATTGTGATGACTACCGAATTCCTGTTTTACAAGATTCTGGAACTTCATGAGACCGACAAGATGCTCGATGCCATGGAGAAAGAAACGGAGAGCATACATCGCGATGCGGTCAACATCTACGAGAACGGCATCGTCAACAAAAACGACGTCCTCGGCGTCGAACTGATGCAAGACCAGCTCTCGGCTCTGCGCATCAAGACAGCCAATGCTTGTCGGCTGTTGCGCCGTGCACTGGCGAAATATATAGGTATGGCCGATCAGGATATTGACATCGATGCAAATATTTCAGATGACGCCATCGTCGACCCCCAGGTGTATCTGATGCCACATCTCACAGCCCTTGAGAACCGCACGGAGACCCAACTCCTCGACATCTGGGTGGAAAAGTCGGAGTTGGAAAAGAAAATAGCCCGAGCCTCCATGCAACCTATCGTACTGCTGGGTGGAATGGCCAATTACAGCAAGCTGCTCGCCGAATGGAGCAGCAAGGCCATCGCCTTCGCTACCGTCCAGATACCCATCAGTGCCTTTTGGAGCGAACGGCGAATGTACAAATGGAAAAAGATAGAAGTAGAGAAGGCAAAAGACTTCCGTCAAGACAAACGTGAGCTCATCTCCCTGCAGATACAAGATGCCTGGGACAATCTGGAAAGTACTTACCGTCAGACGCAAATCGCGAAGAAAAGCGTGGAACGTTCTGAGGAGAACCTGCGCATCAACCGCGAACACTATCTCAACGGCATGACGAACATGACTGAGCTGCTCGATGCCCAACGCCAGTGGCAGCAGGCACTCACTTCACGCAATGCCGCTAATAGCGAATACCTGCAGGCCAAGACCCGCTACCTGATCTTGACTGGTCGCAGAGAGGAAGTAAAACCATAATTTGCTAAGATATGAATCATCGACTACTATTTTCAGGCTTTCTAACGGCCTTGCTGATGGTATCTTGTGCCCCCAAGCACTACCAGCTGGCAGGCGTGGAACGCAGTAGAATCATCGTGGACAGCCGTTACGACCAAAATCCGGATCAGGCGGCAGAACAGTTTCTGGCACCCTATAAGCGGGTGAACGACAGTATTATGGGTCCTGTCGTCGGACAGGTGGCGCACAACATGCATGCAATGCGTCCAGAGAGCGACCTCTCGAACCTTCTGGCCGACATTCTCATCTGGTCGGCCAAAGACTACAACGAGCAGCCTGTGTTCGCCGTCTACAATATGGGAGGCATCCGTGCTGACCTTACGAAGGGTGTTGTCACCTATGGCGATGTGCTCGATGTGGCGCCCTTTGAGAACAAGATTTGCTTCACCACCCTCACGGGAGAGAAACTGATGGAGGTGTTCCGGCAAATTGCGTCTCATGGAGGCGATGGAGTCAGCAAGGGCGTTGAACTGGTGGTCAAGATGGATGACAAGGGCGAGAAGGGAGAACTGCTCTCTGCCAGACTCCACGGACAGGAGATTGATCCTCAGGCAGAATACCGTGTGGCCACGATCAATTATCTGTTGGAGGGTAATGACGGCATTCCGTCGCTTCGTGATGGTAAGGATGTGGTGTCACCCCAGGAGGCTAGTAACAATACCCGTTTTCTCATCATGAACTACTTCCGTGACATGCAGGCCAAGGGCATTGTGGTCGACTCGAAAGTGGAAGGACGAATAAAGGTAAAAAAATAAAAAGGTAAGAAAGTAAATAAGAATTGCGATATGAACCAGTATTATATATATAATAAGGTGGTGATAAGGTTGGTGATGGGTCTTTTACCTTTTTGCCTTTTTACCTTTTTACCTTTAAACACGGTGGCCAAGAAGCACAAGCAGCTGGTGATTCTGCATACTAATGATACGCACTCTACCATCATGCCGCTGAATCCTAACCTCGATAATAAGGACTTGGCGGGGAGGGGCGGCTTCCTTCGTCGTGTCAATTTGATCAAGGAAGAACGCAGCCAGCATCCCAATCTGCTGCTCTTCGATTCTGGTGACTTCTCGCAGGGGTCGGGCTATTACACACTCTTCAAGGGCGAGGTGGAAATAGGCCTGATGAACCAGATGGGCTATGATGCGGTTACCATCGGCAACCATGAGTTTGACTTCGGCATGGAGAACATGGCCAAGCTGTTCCGAATGGCCACTTTCCCCATCGTCTGTTCCAATTATGACTGTACAGGAACGATATTGGAAGGTCTGGTAAAACCCTATATCACCCTGAAGCGTGAAGGTGTGAAGATAGGCGTCTTCGCCCTCGCACCTCCGATGAAGGGTCTCGTGTTCGACGGCAACTGTGAGGGAATTACCTATTTGGATCCTGCCGAGACGGCCCAGAAGTATATCGACATTCTGCGCAAACAAGAGAAGTGCGACCTGGTTATCTGCATCTCGCACCTCGGATGGGCTGTCTCCGTCTATCCTGATGAGAAGTTCCTGAGCCTGACAGAGGGTTGCGACCTCGTGCTGGGTGGTCATACCCACACCTATATGCCAACGCTGGAGTATGCGCCCGACAAGAACGGAAAACAGATTCCCGTCGATCAGAACGGCAAGCACGGAGCATTTGTGGGGAAACTCATCCTCAACCTGGAGAAGTAATCACTCGAAGTAAAACGTCAGTACAATCATCTTGCTGGCACCTCGGGTGACAGCATTGGTGTACTTACGCATATTGACGTCTTGTAACTCTGAGGCATGATCGTGATCGAGGGCATCGCGGAGACTGTAGCAGAACTTTAGCTCGGGAATGAGTTTGAAGAAGGGTAGGTAGAAATCACAGCCCAGACCTACCTCCAGGAACAAGTCGGCTTTCTTCAGTTGGATGTACTCCTGACTCTTACTGGTTAGATTTAATGTGGGGTTGACACCAGCCATCATGTATGGACGGTAGTTGTTCCAGCGCTCGGCACTGAACTTCAGGTCGAAGGGCAGGGAGATATAGGTGTTCTTCATGTCCTGTCTGGCCTCTATCGGGCGACCTTCCGGATCTGTCTCTGTCAGGTTGCGGAATGTGAGATGCTTGGCACCGAAGTGCATCGTGGGTGAGAAGCGCAGGTTCAGATGCTGCGACAGACGGAGGTCTGCCAGCACACCTACGCTGAAGCCTGAATTCCAACGGTCAGCATCGCAGACAATCACTTCCTCGTGGCTCGTGCCGTCCTCTAATGTAACCGTCTGGGGACCAAGGTTGTCGAACTCGATATCCTGCAGGTTCATTCCCACAAGGATGCCGAAGTGCATCGGCCTCAAGTCGATGTACGGTTTGTTCTGTATCTTGCGGGTCTGTCCGTAGCTATTTGTCGTCAGCGCACAGACAGCCAGAATGATGGTCAGTATCTTTCTCATGTTGTCTTACTAATAACGTAAAAAACGACTGATTATTATGTCGCTGGTTATTTCGACAACGTATAAATTGCAAAAAAACATACCTAATATTTGGTATATTCCAAAAAAAGTCGTATCTTTGCATCCTCCTAAGTGAGTAATAAACATTATTAATTAATAAACAGTTAAGATTATGGCATATGTAATTGGTGACGATTGTATCGCTTGCGGTACTTGTCAGGGTGAGTGCCCCGTTGAGGCAATTTCTGAGGGTGAGAAGTATTCTATCGATCCCGATCTGTGCACAGAGTGTGGCACATGTGCAAGTGTATGTCCTTCTGAGGCTATCAGCCTGCCCTAATGATCAGGTTGACGAACAAAACAAGAGGGGATGTTTCCAAAAGGGACATCCCCTTCTTCTTCAAAAAGCGCCAGGATGAGTTCGTTACCTATACAGAATTTGTAGAAAGAAATAATCATCACTGATCGATAGAACCTGACAGGACTGATAGATAGAAATAGGAGGGAAACAAAACCGTTTCCCTCCTATTTCTATTAACTATTGATGTTGTTTACTTCAGGTCACGGATCTGCTGTGCAGGAGCGTACTCGGGATCTATGGCCAGGATCTTGTTGGCATACTCCTTGGCGAGAGCCTTGTTCTTGCCATAGAGGAAGGCATTTGACATCAGATAGTGATAGCTGTACTTCAGCATGGTGTTCTCGCTGTTGTCGCGATTGGCCTTGCTCTCCAGCAACTCCACCACTTTCTGGTAGTCGGGCTTTGCAAGTCCCTTCTCACCGGTCTTGTCGAGCTTGTTGTTCATCGTAGCGCACTGGTAGGCAGCATAGATATTCTGGATGGGGAACTTCTCGCCCATCACCTTGTATGCCTCAATAGCCTTGCCGATCATTTCAACCCTGCGGGTCTCGTCTGCATCAGCAAACTTTGAGTAGATACGTGCGAGGCCTTCCTGATCGTCTGAGTTCACTTCGGGCTTGCAGGCCAGGTAGTCCTGATAGTACTTGATGGCGTTCTCGAAAGCCTGATCCTTCAGATAACTGTCAGAGACACTCTTGAGGATGGCGTGACGCTTGATCATCGAAGAGTCGTTGACGAGCTCGAGGGCCTTGTCATACTGGGCATACATATTCTCCTTGTCCTCCAGAGCCTGATAAATCAAGGCTGTGTAGAAGTGGTCGTACTCAGAGAACTTGGCACTGTCGGTCTCGTTGAAATACTTGTGGATGTAAGCCTTAGCGTCATCATACTTCTTCAGCTCGTAGTTTGAGAACATAGCCAGACGGGTGAACGTCGGGTTGCGCGGCTCCAGCTTCAGACCTGCCTCGGCAGCCTTGAGGGCATCCTCGAAGTGACCAGTGAAGTAGCTGGCGCGTACATACTCATTCAGATAAGCCTTGTCGAGCTTTGCGACATTTGACTTGGCATAGTTCTCGTAAGCCTGCTTCTCGTCACCGGCGAGCATGTAGATGTGTGCGGTGATGGCGTCAACGTCCTCATCGGGGCACATGGCCTTCATGTCCTGCAGTTTCTTGGCAGCCTGAGAGGGACTGATCTTACGATACACCATAGCCCACTTCTTGTAACCCTCGGGGTTCTTCGGGTCGAAGGTGATGGCCTGGTTGTAGTAGCCTGCGGCCTTACCACCGTCGGTACCATAAGAAGCCTCTACATCGCCTAACAGCAGATAGGCGGGTGCATACTGATACTTGGGCTTACCGGCCTCGTTAGCGTAATTGGCGAAGAGGTTGGCGTTGGCAGTGTCTTTCTGCTCGTAGAAGGCGCGAGCCACCTTGATCAGAGCGTCTGCGTTCTTCTTGTTCTTCTTGTACGCGGTTTTTGCTAACTCGGCTACGTTGGGAGCCTTTGACTTAATACCTGCGAGAGCTGCCTCGAGCTCTGCTTCCTGTGCATTTGCGGTGGTGCTGAAACCTGCCAGCAGCACACCCATTACTAAATATTTGATCGTTTTCATAATTCCTTTGTTTTATGAGTTATACTTCTTGTTAATTGTCTCTCAGTTGTATGACGTTTGAAATGTCGTTTCGTTTAATTGTTACTCCTTTCTTACGATGACGTTTCTGACATTCATGTTGGCTGAACGGGGCAGGAGTCCTGAGCGCAGGATGATCATCTGACCTTTGGGCAGCTGGATGAAATGTGTGAAGGCGGTTGGAATGCCGCTGGGACGTGTATCGTTCAGCAGGGCGTAGATGGTACGGCGGAGGGGATAGTTGCCGTTATATAGGTAATACTGATAGGGCTTCCAGCTGTTGTAGTGCTTGGCACTGTCCATCTTGGAGACGCCCATCACGGTTATATTCTTCTTGAAGGTGACATTGGTGGTGTCACGTTTGTCGTTGAGCCAGTTGCTCCCGATGATGCCGAGTGAGTTGGGATGGTTCTCAACATAGTCGATGACGGCAGCGCTGGTCTGTACGGCACCGATGTTCTTGGCATTGAACTGCTGGCCGTCGAGGATGGAGTCTACACACCAGCGGACGGTGCTCGACAGGGGATTGTCGAAGACAACGTCGATCTCTCCGAGTTTGTTCTGGGGATAGAGGTCGCTCCACTGTTCGACTTCTCCCTTCAGAACACGTGCAAAGTCCTTGATGGTGATGCAGGTGTCGGGATTGGCATTGTTGACGATGATGGCCAGTCCGTCGTAGGCGACGGGGATGGCCCTGGGCAGGAAGCGGCGGTCTTTGAGGTTCTGACGCTCTTTCTCCGTGAAGTCACGGGTGGTGAAGGCCAGCCAGGTTTCTTCGGCCATGAGCTTCTTGACGGCGTCCTGCTCGTTGATGTAGAGTGGGGTGATGGAGTCGAGGGTCTGTGTTGTGAAATAATACAGTTCCTCGTCCAGGATAGGATAGAAGCTCTCGTCGGCGGCAAAGAATGAGGCTGCCTTCTGATAGGCTTCTTCCTTAGCAGGATTAGGCTTGTTCCCACATGCGAGGAACAAGCCTAATATCAGTGTTAATCCAACTGTTTTGTTGAATGCGTTCATTTCAAATCGGGTTACTGAAGCTTGAAGGTCACAGGTACGGTGTACTTCACACGCACGGCTGAACCGTTCTGCTTACCAGGAATCCAGTGAGGCATGGCCTTCACCACGCGGGATGCTTCCTTATCGAGTGACGGGTCAACGGACTTGACAACCTTCACATCGGTGATGGAGCCGTCACGCTCGACGACGAAGGTCACGATGACACGACCCTGTACGCCGTTCTCCTCTGCCACAACCGGATACTTGATGTTCTTGTTCAGATACTCGAACAGAGCTGAGGGACCACCAGGGAACTGGGGCATTTCCTCCACAACGTCGAACACCTTGGTCTCTTCCACCTTCGGGGGCTCGGGTTCTGCGATGACTTCCTTAGCCTTGAGCACCTCACCTGCAGTCTCGTCGTTACCTTCCACGTTGAAGGCACCGATAGCGGTGTTGGTCTCCTGAAGTTCGTCCTGAGACTTGATCTCCTGCTCTTCCTTCACTTCCTCGTCCTTCTTGATTTCAGGAACGGTGAAAGCGACAGAGCTCTTGACGCGCTCAATCTCGATCTTCT
>JAEETC010000161.1 GCA_016286585.1 Prevotella sp.
ATGTCCATCCTTGGAGGATGTTTCCAGCTTGCCGCATGGATCATGGCATGGCTGTTTGGCGAGAGTTACGCTGGACTTATCATTGCCATCATCCTTGCTGACATCGGTGCCCAGTGCTTACAGGTGGTCAACCAAAGCAGCAGCCTGCGACAGTTGCCCGAAGCCACCAACCGGGTGAACACCATCTTCATGACCACCTTCTTCATCGGAGGCAGTCTCGGAACCTTTTTCTCCGGCCTTGGCTGGAGCATGGCAGGATGGATAGGCGTTTGTCTGGTGGGAGGTTTCTTCGCCTGTGCATCGCTTGCTTTGTCCGCCTACGAACGATATAAGATTTGGTGATACAATACATGTTAGGACTATCAATATGAAAATAGAACTTGCAACAATACAGGATGTTCCTGCTCTTCTCGACTTGCAGCGCAAGGCTTTTGGACCGGGACTGACTTGGGCTTATTTGGAGAAATGATGCAACTTTTCGCCTCAATCTTACGTCTAACAGATAGAAACTTTTAAAAGGAAATCAGATCAATGAAGACGTTAGGAAACATCATCTGGGTCGTATTCGGAGGCTTGCACATAGCCTTGGAGTATTTCATCGCAGGACTGATACTGATGATAACCATCATCGGCATCCCCTTCGGCTTGCAGAGTCTGAAACTGGGTATGCTGGCCATTTGGCCGTTCGGTACGAAAGTGAAATGGAAGCCATCGCAACCGGGCTGTCTGAGCATTTTCATGAATGTGCTGTGGTTCTTCGTTGGCGGCATCTGGATATGGCTCACCCACATATTCTACGGCTTCGTATTCTGCATCACCATCATTGGCATCCCATTCGGAAAGATGCACTTTAGGCTGGCAAAGCTGGCTCTTTCACCTTTTGGGAAAGAATTAGGCTAGCACCTCAATGTTTAACCAAGTATAATAAATTGTCAGTATAGTTTAAGCGAGTTTAAATTCCGTGCCAGTTTGACTTCAGCGATTGTCATTCTGGCACGGATTCTTTCCATAGGCACGTAACTTGCATTTTAGTTAGTGAAAGCCGAAGCGAAAGCAGAGGCAATCAGTAACAAAATGTCAAATTTAAAAGTATAATTAGGAGGTATTGATTATGTTGAACGGATTAATGAAAAGCAACGGTTGGTTCCCAACAATGTTTGATGATTTCTTTAACACTGATTTTATGCCTCGTGCCAACAGTACAGCACCCGCAGTCAATGTCAAGGAGAGTGAGAAGGCCTACACGATGGAACTTGCAGCTCCAGGCATCAAGAAAGAATATTGCCGCGTAGGCATCAATGACGAGGGCAACCTCACCATCGCCATCGAAAGCAAACAGGAACACAAGCATGAGGACAAGCACCATCACTATCTGCGCCGTGAGTTCAGCTATTCTAACTACGAGCAGAACTACGTGCTGCCAGACGATGTTGTGAAGGATCAGATCTCAGCCAAGGTTGAGGACGGCATCCTGACCATCACCATGCCGAAGACCGAACCGAAGGAGAAAGTCACCAAGGCCATTGAGGTCTCGTAAATTTAAGATGGCTCAAATAGCTAATCAAAGTCCGACCTGCAATTTGCAAGCCGGGCTTCTTTTTATGCCAATGACATCATTTCCACGTCCATCCCCATTGGGACGGATGCGGAAACATGAGTCATTAAAAGTAAAAGCTTGATAACTAGTTAAATCTTGAATATCTGCATGTGGATGCTGATATTCTCATTGTGTTCGTGCAAGACGTTCTGAAGCTGGTGCACGTATGGAATCTGAACGTTGTGGAACACTGGAACATTGTCCTTGAAAACAATCTTGTTATCGGTACCCAGTTGTGGATGGATAAATGCATTGGCATTTGATTTGTCTCTCCACCAACCGTTCTTTTCGAGCAGAAGCATCGTTACTGGGATGCTGACAGTCAGGTAATATCCTTGTAATTCGCCAATTGAGTAATCCTTAATGTGGCAAAGTGGCAAAGTGGCAGAATTCTATAGCATTGTCGGTTCCCTTTTTTATGCTGTGAAAAATTTGCTTCCGCCACTTTGCCACTTTGCCACTTTGCCACATTAAGGAGGAAACTTACTTCTGTGACACCCTCGAACCCACTTGGCGCGACTACGCCCACGGAGGCCGCAAGATAAAAGGCTGTTCAGCCATCCCCGAAGGCCGCTACGCCGTAGTGATTACTTGGAGCCCGAAGATGCAGAAGTGGCTGCCCATCCTCCTTGGCGTCCCCATGTTCAGCGGCATCCGCATCCATGCCGGCAACACCAGCAACGACACCGAAGGCTGCATCCTCGTAGGCCAGAACCTGAAGAAGGGCATGGTGCTCAACTCCAACATCTGGCTCAAGCGCCTCAAGGACAAAATCGTAGAAGCCAAAGATAAAGGCGAACCCGTCTGGATCACCATTCGGTAAAACATTTCTAATCGGGTTTTCAAAATCTCTCTATCACGTTCTATCGAAGAAAAATGTGTAAATAATCACACTTTTCGACGATAGAATGTGTATACAAAAAAATCCCCTATAAGCAGTACTTACAGGGGGTGTCGTTGGGGTGCCCTCACGGACTCGAACCGTGGACATTCAGAACCACAATCTGACGCTCTAACCAACTGAACTAAGGGCACCATGTGCGAATGCCGAGGAGTAGTCCTCCGGTTTGCGGGTGCAAAGGTAGACATTTTCTTTGGAACCGCCAAATATTTGGGCGTTTTTTTAGCAAAAAAGTTTATGAAGGGGCTTGCAGAGGGAGTATTCGGGCTGTGCGAGCCTCACTTTTCTGGCTGAGGAAGGCGGATTTCCATGGTTGTCTTCTGCACCTTCATGCCCATGTTCCTGTAAAAAGACTCCGCTGGAAGGTTTCCTTCCCACACGTTGAGGGTCATGTTGTTACAACCAATCGACAGGGCATAGTCGCGCACATGCTCGTACAATGCTTTTCCAACGTGCCTGCCACGGAACTGTTCATCGACGCAGATGTCGTCGATATAGAGCGTCTTGATGTCCTGCAGCAGCTTATCGCTCCTGACCTCCGTCGTCATACAGAAGGCGTGGCCCAAGACCATTCCATCGTCGACACACACGAAAATGGGCTTACTCTCGTCATTCAGCAGGGCTTCCAGTTCCTGCTCGTCATACTTGGTGGTATAGGGCTTGAACAACTCGGGGCGCAGGTCGTGATGCACCATGTCCACCTGATGCAGCAATTCGATGATGCGGCTGATGTCGCTTTTGACAGCTTTTCTTACAATCATTTTAAACTATCCTAAATATCGCTGCAAATATAGCCATAATTCGCCGATTATCATTAAATTTGCCCTCAGTTTTAATATGTTTTGTGAAAATGAGCGGCTGTATGAACAAGATTATCGTGGCCATCGACTCCTTCAAGGGCTGTCTGACATCGGCGGAGGCCAATCAGGCTGCGGCGGAAGGTATCGCGGCGGAGCTGCCTGAGGCAGAGGTGATACAGATGCCTGTCAGCGACGGCGGCGAGGGATGGCTGGAGGCTTTCAGGGCGGCGACTGGCGGCGAGATGGTGGACATCGTCGTGAGAGATCCACTGATGAGGTATGCCCACGCGCAATATCTGGTAAACGGCGACACTGCCGTGATTGAGATCGCCAAGGCCAGCGGACTGACCATGCTCAGTGCCGAGGAGCGCAATCCCATGGTGGCTACGAGCTACGGCACGGGACAAATGGTGGCCGACGCTGTGAGGCGAGGGTGCAGGCACATCATCGCAGGGCTTGGCGGCAGCGCCACCAGCGACTGCGGCATCGGCATGCTTCGCGCCATCATCGACGTCTTTGCCAGACAGGGCTCTTGGGACGACATCGGCGAGCTGAGGGACGTCAGCTTCACGATTGCCACAGACGTCACCAATCCGCTGTGCGGCGAAAACGGGGCCGCCTGCGTCTTTGCTCCTCAGAAGGGTGCCACGCCCGAGATGGTTCGCATGCTCGACGCCCGGGCACGAAGGTTCGCAGAGGTCTCTGCCAAGCACTTCGGTTACGATCGTCAGGACATGGCTGGCGCCGGAGCGGCTGGCGGACTGGGCTATGCCTTCCTGCAATATATGAACGCAGAATGCCGTTCGGGTATCGAACTGCTGCTCGATGCCGTGGGCTTTGACAGTATCCTGGAAGATGCCTCGCTCGTCATCACGGGTGAAGGCTCCGCCGACCGTCAGACGCTCATGGGCAAGCTCCCCTTCGGCATCCTCCAGAGGGCCAGGAGCCGCCATGTGCCTGTGGCGCTGATGGCGGGCCGCGTCAATGACAGTCAGCAGCTCGCCGAGGCAGGATTCTCGCACGTGGCATGCATTAATCCGCCTGGCATCTCACTCGAAGAAGCCATGAAGCCCGAAACAGCCAAGGCACATATCCGGAAAACGGTTTCGGGCATCATCGCCAAGTAAGGCTTTGTAGGGACAAACATGCTTAAGGGCTGGCAGCACACAGCTGACAGCCCTTGTTTGGATTACGCTACTTGCGAAGGATTATTTTGCCGGCTGAGCGGGAGCTGCAGGAGCCTCGGCGGCAGGAGCAGCTGGAGCATCAGTGGCAGGAGCAGCGGGAGCATCCTGCTGCTGGCTGGCACCAAAGCCAGGCAAGTTGTTAGGATTGGTAGCAGGAGCCTCGTAATTCTCCATCACCGAACCAGCGCTGGAAGCACCGGGTGCAACGTATGCACAAACGACGCTGAGGATGACCATGCAGGCAGCGAGGCCCCAAGTGGTCTTCTCGATGAAGTCAGTGGTTTTGCGAACACCGCCAATCTGATTGTAAGTGGAGAACTGGCTGGCAAGACCGCCACCCTTTGACTCCTGAATGAGCACAATGCCAATCATCAGCAGTGCTGCAATAACAATTAGGACTACAAATAATGTGTACATTTTTTTGATTATTTATTTTTGACTATTATTAATGATCACTTTCTCTATGAAGCGTATTTGGTCTGCAAAGTAAGCATTTTTTTTCGGAACTTGCAAACTTAATCGCTTAATTATTTCCAAAGCCTTCGAATATCTGCCCTGTTTGATGTAAATTCGGGCTAAAGTCTCGGTAAAGTACTCCTCTTCTGCCCCTTCTTCGGGTTCTTCGGGCTCCTGAGGGGCGTCATCGGCAGGCAAGGGCACATCGCTGAGCGTGAACCGCCCTTTGTCAGCATTTATGAACATATCGATGAGCTGCTGTCCGCGCATCTCGGGCACGGCTTCGGGCTCTGCGGGCTCGTCGCCCTCGGTGTCGAGCAGATAGGCCACATAGTCGACGGCGGCATCGGCGGGTGTGGGGCGGCGCTTGCGGGGCTTCGGCTCCTCCTGGGGAATGGAGTCGAGGAAGGTGTCGATGAGCGAGAGGGTGCGCGAGGGGCTGGTCTTACTAGTGGGACTAGTTTGACTAGTCTGACTAGTCTGACTAGGCGTTTTGCGCAGCTGATAATGCGCGGCCTCGACCATGTTGAACAGCACGCGGCGGTCGCTGATATAGACGGCTGCTCGGCGCAGTTCTTCGTCGAACGTCGGGTCGTGGAGCAGGTAGAGGTTTTGGAGCATCAGCAGGCGCATGGTCTGGTGATAGGGGTATAGGGCCACCTGCGACCGCAGCTCGTAAAGCGTGTCGCGGTCCATCAACTCAGGGTGGTGTATCAGCTCTATCAACTCCATATTTTCTCTATACTTAAATCATTTCTCTCACCTCTCACTTCTAACTTCTCACCTCTAACCTCTCACCTCTAAACCCATCACCAATTCGCCACGGCCGCATTGAAGATCTGCTCGCAGATGTTATCGATCATCTCCTGCACCAGCCCGTCTTGCACGCTATTGAGCGATTGTGTCGACTCGTAGCTGGCGGTGGCGGTGAACTCCTGTTCGAAGTCGTCGCTATGCTTGGCGTTGTTGGTGAATCGTGCCTTGACGGTCATCGACAGCTCGACCATTGCCGAGTGGCCCTCGCTGGAGACACCCTTGTTGCGCTGGTCGTAGCGCGTGATCTCGCCCTCGAGCTTCAGGTCGCCGTTGCGCTTCACGAGCTGCAGTCGCGTGTGATCGGTAAACTGGCTGCGGAGGGTATTGTTGAACATCGGCCCCATGGGTGCCCACACGTAGGCTGAGCGCACGGGGAACTCGCTGAACTGGATGGTCTTCGTCTTGGTGTAGTCGATGCTGGCGCCGTTGAACTTGTAGCTCACGGAGCAGGCGCTGACGATGGCGACGAGCATCGCCATCAAAGCCGCGTAAACGTATTTATTCCAGGCCATACTGCTTCAGTCGTCTGTATAGTGTGCGGTCGCTGATGCCAAGCTCTTGGGCAGCTTTGCGGCGGTTGCCGTGGTTGCGCTCCAGGGCTTTCTCCAGCATCTGGCGGCCTACGGTGCTGAGGTTCAGGTTCTCGGGTTCGTGCTCGGGCTCGACATACTCCTCGGCCATCGCGTCCTCGAGCACGGGGTGCTGCTGGGTGATGGGCGTGATCGGCGTGATCGGTGCGAGCTGGGTAGTCGGCGCCGGCATCGGCTGGCTGGCTACGGCAGCGCCCTGGGCATCGTCGAGCCGTTTCTTCAGCTGACTCATCTCGTGGCGCATCTCGTTCACGTTGCCGCGCAGCTCGAAGAGGATTTTGTAGAGTATCTCGCGCTCGTTCTCAAACGAGTGGTCGCCGCCATCCTTGTGGATGGGCGCCAACTGCGTGGTCTCCTGGTCTTCGGGGATGAACGTGCGGAGCATCTCGGCGGTGATGGTGCGCTCGGGACTGAGCACGGAGATCTGCCGCGTGATGTTCTTCAGCTGGCGGATGTTGCCTGGCCACTTGTAGCGCATCAACACCTGCTTGGCCTCGTCGGTGAGCACCACCTTGTCCATGCGGTATTGCTCGGCCATCTGCATCGCGAAGAGCCTGAAGAGCAGCACGATATCCTCGCCGCGCTCGCGCAACGGCGGCATCTGCATGGGCACCTCGTTCAGACGATAGTAGAGGTCTTCGCGGAAACGGCCCTCGCTGATGGCTTTCTGGATATTCACGTTCGTGGCGGCCACGATGCGCACATCGGTCTTCCTCACCTCCGTCGCGCCCACGGGGATGTACTCGCCATTCTCCAGCACACGGAGCAATCGGGCCTGCGTGGCCAGCGGCAGCTCGCCCACCTCGTCGAGGAAGAGCGTGCCCTTGTTGGCTGCACCGAAGTAGCCCGGCGAGTCGTTGATGGCACCCGTAAACGAACCCTTCACGTGTCCGAAG
>JAEETC010000162.1 GCA_016286585.1 Prevotella sp.
CCGGCGCATCCTTGCGGCAGTCAGGACACCACGATGCCCAAAAGTCGAGCACCACGGTCTTGCCTTTCGCATACTTCGACAGCTGAAGAGTCTTGCCGTCAGGCGTCTTCATCTTGAAGTCAGGTGCAGCTGTACCAGCCTTCACCAGTTCCGTTGCATACTTGTCGTCAAAGTCCGGCTGTGCGGACTGCGTTTTTGCTACTGTTGCTCCCGTCAAGAGCAGTACTAACATTAAGAATGTACCCTTTTTCATATTCAAGCAATCTTAGTCTATCTTTTCTTGGAATGTAGTCTGTCCCTTTTTCAATGTGGCCACAACATACTCCGACTGGCTGCCGATACGGAATTTACCACCCCAGATGCCAATGCCCGACGAAATATAATAACGGGTATTTCCACGCTGATGGGAGCCCCACGAACACTCATAGATGGCATCCGTAATCCAAGAGATAGGCCAAACCTGGCCACGATGGGTGTGACCGCTCAGCTGGAAGTCGATGCCTGCTTCCTCTGCCTGTTCAAGATTGTAGGGCTGGTGATCGAGCAGGATGGTGTAGGGGGAGTTGAGAGTTGAGAGTTGAGAGTTGAGAGTTGACAGTTCTTGCGTCCCGTTGGTAGCAAGCGGCCTTTGGCCGAGCGGACAGTTGACAGTCGACACCAGATCCTTGAGCTCTTTACGATGGCGGTCACTACGATCCTCACGCCCGATGATGACGAGCGAGCTGTCGACCACAGCGGTAGAGTCGCAGAGCAGACGGATGCCTGCATCATGATAGAACTGTTTGGCCTGAGGCGCCCTGCCGAAATGCTCATGATTACCCAGACAGGCATAGACCGGAGCCTGCAGGCGGTGGAACTCCTCTGCCATGTTCTCCTCAATCAACGGGCGCATACTCATATCGATGATGTCACCGGCGATAAGCACCAGGTCTGGATGCTCGGCATTGATCAGGTCGATCCAACGAGCCAGTTCGCTACGGGTGTTATGATAGCCTATGTGCAGGTCGCTGACCATGACGATGGTATAGTCCTTCGCCAACGGTTTCGAGGTGGTCAGCTCCAACGGCACACGAACCTTATGCTTATAATGTATGTTGCCGTAGAGGAATACCGCCACCATCAGTCCGAGGATGGCCAGCGCCGTCACTCCATTGTGAAAGAGCCAGGAACGGGGCACCAGATGCACCAGCCGCCCTAAGTCGAGCAGCAGGAACAGAATGACCAGATAGAGCAATATAAAAAGCGTCGATGTGCCTATTTCATACGATGCCCTTGCCAGCGCTAGGGGCTGGTTTTCCAGAACGCCTCTGAAGTTGACGAACAGCAGGAGGAAGCAGCCAATGCCCAAAATGATAATCAGCAACTTCCACACCGTAGCCAATGGCAGCACGGCCCACACATGCCAGCACACATAGGCGATACCCACCAAAGGAAGAACCATGAACAGGAGCATCCACATAGACTTCATCAATCAGGGTGCGAACTTATTTCTGCGCATACCAGTCACGAAGCACGAAGAAGGCCTTCTTCTTCTCGCCCTTGTCGCTGACGAGACCCTTACGGTTGTAGTAGTCCTGAACGCCGGGAAGCACACGTCTCGGCGAACGGAAATCCTTCAGAATCCACGGCGTAGTGCCCGAGAGACCGTCGATCTTGTCGAGCATGGCGAGGTTCTCACGGTAGAGGTTCTCCTGGAACTCCTCCGTCCAGCGCTGGTTCTGAGCCCCGTGGTAGCCATACCTCGCACCACCACCAAACTCGCTGATGATGACAGGTTTGTTGTAGGGAATCTCCCACGTCATCTTCGGCGCATCATTCACGTCACGGTACCAACCGACATACTCGTTGAACGAGACTACATCCACATACTTGTTCATGTTGTCGTTCAGACGGTTCACATAGTTCGAGGCTCCCGTCACCTCCATAGCCATCGAGATGAGGCGGGTGTCATCGAGCGTACGGGCATATTGTGCCAGTCGGCCGAGGAAGTCATCGCGCTCGGCAGAGTGAGGCGTCTCATTGGCGATACTCCAGATGATGACATTGGCGCGGTTGTGGTCGCGGCTGATCATATCGGTCAGCTGCTGCCGGGCATTGGCAAAGGTGGCGGGGTTCGTCCAGGCGATGGTCCAGTAGACGGGAATCTCCGACCACACAAGGATACCCATCTTCTCTGCCTCGCGCACCATCTCCTCGTGATGGGGATAATGGGCCAGACGCACAAAGTTGCAACCCAGTTCCTTGGCCCATGAGAGCAGCGTGCGTGCATCCTCAGCGGTGTTGGCACGACCGCCTCCATTTGGCTTCTCGTTGTGGATGGAGATGCCTTTCAGGAAGATGGGCTGTCCGTTGAGCAGAATCTGCTTGTCGCGTGTCTCGATGGTGCGGAAGCCGATTTCGTCGGCTACTGTCGAGTTATCAAGGGTGACCTGTACCTGATAGCGCTTGGGGTTCTCTGGGCTCCACAATGTCATTTTCTTGGCGCTGACCTTCATGGTACCGCTGACCTTTCCCTCTGCATCGGTAGTCAGTTTCTGCTCAAGTTTCAGTTCCGGGATAAAGAGCGTTACCTCATGTCCCGCCTCTGCCTTGTTCAGCTTTGCAGAGAAAGAGATTTCACGCATCTTGGCCTTGGCATCGGCTTTCTGCAGTTGCACATTATAATCCTCGAGATACACAGGTGTCACCTTCACCAGCTTCACATCGCGGGTGATGCCGCCGTAGTTCCACCAGTCGAAGATCTGCGTAGGCACATCCTCAGGATGGCGCTTGTTGTCGACCTTCACGATGACCGTGTTCTCACCCTCCTTCAACAGGTCGCTGATATCGAAGTTGAAGGGTGTGAAGCCGCCGACGTGATGCCCGGCCTCGTGGCCGTTCACCCAGACACGGCAGTCGTAGTTCACAGCCCCGAAGTAGAGCAGCGTGCGGCATTCCTCCATGGGAACAGCCTGGAAACTGCGCTTGAACCACACCGTTCCTTCATAGAAGAACAGGCGTTCATCCTTAGTATTCCAGTCTGACGGAATCTGCATGGTGGGCGACTTGTCGAAGTCATACTCAATGAGGTCTTCGGGTTTCTGCGGCTTTGCATTACGGAAGAATCCCCAGGGAGTTGGCTTCATGCGGTAGTCATAGTAGCCCTCTTCCTGAACGTCGACGATATAGTTCCACTCGCCATTGAGCGACATGGTCTCATAGGCATTGACGTTCTGGATCAATGGCAGCGACGGATTGTCTGCCATTGACATCAGCAAACAACCCGTCGCAAAAATAGTGGTCAGTAGTCTTTTCATTGTTTCGTGTTATAGAGTCAACCTCTTCTTAACTTCTTTAATCTGTAATCAGGTTCTCACCCGTCATATCGGCAGGCTGCTCCAGTCCCATGATATGGAGGATAGAGGGAGCCACGTCGGCGAGACGGCCGTCCTTCACGGTGGCCGAGTTATTATTGGTCACGTAGATGAACGGCACAGGATTCAATGAATGAGCGGTATTCGGCGTACCATCGGCATTGATGGCATTGTCGGCATTACCGTGGTCGGCGATGATGATAGCCTCGTAGTCGTTGGCCTTGGCAGCCTCGATGACCTCACGCACACAGTTGTCGACGGCCCAGACAGCCTTGGCGATGGCGTTGTAGACACCTGTATGGCCCACCATGTCACCATTGGCGAAGTTCACCACGATGAAATCATACTCCTGCGTATTGATGGCACCCACCAGTTTGTCTTTCACCTCGTAGGCACTCATCTCGGGCTTCAGGTCGTAGGTAGCCACCTTCGGAGAGGGCACCAGGATACGGTCCTCACCCTCGTAGGGAGCCTCACGACCACCATTGAAGAAGAAGGTCACGTGAGCGTACTTCTCAGTCTCGGCAGTATGCAGCTGTTTCTTGCCCTGCTTGGACAGGTACTCGCCCAGCGTATCCTCCACGTTCTCCTTCGGGAAGAGGATGTGCACGCCCTTGAAGTTGGCGTCGTACGGCGTCATGCAGTAGTACTGCAGACCGGGGATGGTCTTCATTCCCTGCTCCGGCATATCCTCCTGCGTCAGGGCGATGGTCATCTCCTTGGCACGGTCGTTACGGAAGTTGATGAAGATGACGACATCCCCCTCCTCGATAGTGCCGTTGACAGTCGAGTTGTGGATAGGCTTGATGAACTCGTCGGTCACGCCCTCGTCATAGCTCTCCTGCATGGCCTGAACCATATCCGTAGCCTGCTTACCCTTGCCGTTGACAATCAGGTCGTAGCCCTCCTTCACACGCTCCCAACGCTTGTCGCGGTCCATGGCGTAGAAACGGCCAACGATGCTGGCGATGGCGGCATCATTCTCTGCGCAGACCTTCGAAACCTGCTCGATGAAGCCCTTACCGGAACGAGGGTCGGTATCACGACCGTCCATATAGCAATGCACGAACACCTGATTCTTCAGACCGTAGGCCTTACCAATCTCAATGAGCTTGAACAGATGGTCGAGGCTTGAGTGCACACCACCGTCAGAGGTCAGCCCCATCAGGTGCAGCTTCTTATTGTTCTCCTTAGCATAGCTGTAGGCAGCCTTCACCTGGGGGTTCTCCATGATAGAGCCGTCCTTGCAGGCGCGGTTGATCTTCACCAGATCCTGATACACGATGCGGCCGGCACCGATATTGAGGTGTCCTACTTCAGAGTTGCCCATCTGACCGTCGGGCAGACCGACATCCTCACCAGAGGCCTGGAGCTGGGAGTGGGCTGATGTTGCTGTTAACAGATCGAGGTAAGGTGTCGGAGTATTGAAAATCACATCACCCTTACCATGCTTACCGATTCCCCATCCGTCGAGAATCATCAATAATGCTTTCTTTGCCATAATTTTTGTATTTTTTGCGTTATTTTCTTTTCAGGCTGCAAAGTTACGGTTTTTTTTTGTATCTTTGCACACTGAACTCTATTATTTTTCAAACATGTTGAAGAGAATCACTAAAAGATTGTTGCTTACTCAGATATTACTTGGCATTTTGACAACTGGAGATGCCCAACAGGCATATCAGGTTATCAAAGATAATCCTGATATTGCAGCCAGCAACTACTATGCATATCCGATGCCAACGAAACAGCTTACTCCTCCACCTGCTGGCAAGCGACCATTCTACATCAGCCATTATGGCCGTCATGGATCACGCTACTTAGATAATCGTAAAGGCTATGATATACCCTATGGTTATTTGCATAAAGGTGATTCGTTAGGCAAACTGACGCCTTTAGGTAAGGAGATGCTACAACGTTTGGCTGATATCATTAAAGATGCTGAAGGTTATTGGGGCACGCTTTCTCTGCTTGGGCAGATACAGCATCGAGACATAGCACGCCGTATGGTAGAGCGTTTCCCTGAAGTTTTTGAGGGGAATGTTGTTATGGATGCCCATAGTACAGTTGTCAACCGATGTATCATGTCAATGGCAGCAGCTCTGACACAGTTGGCGGCCATGAATCCACAGTTGGAGATTCACATGGATGCATCGCAGCACGATATGTACTACATGAATCATCAAGATAATCAGTTGCGCGACTCCATGATGACTAAGAGGGCCAAGGCTGCTTATGAAGCTTTTATTAAGAACATCAAACATAATCCTCGTGTTACAAACCTGCTTTTTAATGACACAGCCTATATCCGCGAATACGTCAGTGACTATTGGTTGCCCTATTATCTGCTAAAGACGGGTTTGATGCAACAGAATACCAAACAGCAAGGTGGCCCGCTTGTTGCCTTGTTCACGAATCAAGAGATACATCAATTTTGGCAAAACGAGAACGCTTGGTGGTATATCACGTACGGACCGTCACTGCTCAATGGCGGTTGTCAGCCTTATACACAGCGCTATCTGTTGCGTCGTATCATTGCCGACGCCGACAGTTGTCTGCAATTGGAGCATCCCGGTGCAACGCTGCGCTATGGCCATGAGACAGTGCTCCTGCCATTGGTTTGCCTGTTAGACCTTAACGGATTCGCCTTCCAGACAATGAATCTCAATGAGGTAGAACCTAATGGATGGTGGGCATGTAGGGTATTTCCCATGGGTGCTAACCTGCAGTTTGTTTTCTACCGCAAGAATCCGGGAGACAAAGATATTCTCTTTAAAGTCTTGTTGAATGAGGAAGAGGCGACATTGCCTTTGCCCACGACGACACCGCCTTATTACCGTTGGCAGGACTTCCGCGAATTCTATCTTAAGAAACTCGATGCCTACGGCAGAATGGATTAGCTGCTACGCTTCAAATTCGATACTAAGCTGTCCGTCACCGAGGAGGTTGTAGCTCTTGCGGTGGTAGGGCGTGATGCCGAACTGTTTGATGGCCTCGCGATGTTTCTTCGTGGGGTAGCCCTTGTTCGAGAGCCAATCGTATTGGGGGTATTCCTTCGCCAGTTCGTTCATGTAATCGTCACGATAGGTCTTGGCGAGGATCGATGCAGCGGCGATGGAGAGGTATTTGCCGTCGCCCTTGACAATCGTCGTATGAGGTATTGGTTGAGAGTTGACAGTTGACAGTTGACAGTTGACAGTTCTTGCGTCCCTTTCGGTAGCAAGCGCCCCTTCGGGTCGAGCGGACAGTTGACAGTTGACATCATAATACGGCTTGAAGCGGTTGCCATCGACGATGATGGCCTCGGGGCGGACCTTCAACTGATCAAGGGCCCGATGCATGGCGAGAATCGAGGCATTGAGGATATTTATCTTGTCGATCTCCTCAGGGGTGACGATGCCTACAGCCCAGGCAACGGCATCGCGCTGGATGATCTCACGAAGCTGATAGCGCTTCTTCTCCGTCAGTTGCTTGGAATCGTTCAGCAGTTCATTCTGGTAGTCCTCTGGCAATATGACGGCAGCCGCATAGACACTACCCGCCAGACAACCACGCCCGGCCTCATCGCAACCTGCCTCAATCTTGCCTTGGTAATAATGACTGGCCAGCATGACTCAGAACATTTGGGCAACGCGGCGGATGCCTGCCACGAGGATATCAATCTCTTGCTTGGTGTTGTAGAGGGCAAAAGAGGCGCGAACGGTGCCTGAGATGCCCAAGCGATCCATCAGGGGCTGGGCACAATGTTGACCAGTACGCACGGCGATACCCAGACGGTCGAGAAGGGTGCCCATGTCGAGGTGGTGGATGTTGCCCACGTTGAAAGAGACGACAGCGTCTTTGACAGTTGACAGTTGACAGTTCTTGCGTCCCG
>JAEETC010000163.1 GCA_016286585.1 Prevotella sp.
AGGTTCTTGGCTTTACCTACATAGATGATGGTCTTGGTGTCGTCATAGAACTGGTAACTGCCAGGCTTATCCGGCAGGCGGCTGACGATGCTCTTCAGATATGAAAGTCTCTTCTCGTCCTCTTCCTCCTTCATGATCTTTATCCTTTAAATACCTTTATATAAAGGGATTTGCAGACAAGTTGTTTCACGTGGAACGTTTGTAGTTGTCTTTTCCCCTCCTCATTCCTCCAACTAAGAAGGGGAAAAGATTGCTTGTTAAATGATTAAATAGTAAGGAGGGTTGTGAGTTCAATTCCCTCAAAGAGGTCACGACCATGAAGTCCTTCATCTTTAATCTCTATGATGAAATTGATGTAGACCTTCTTGGGCTTGAAGTGCTGCACCAACTTGTAGGCAGCTTTCGCCGTTCCTCCTGTCGCGAGCAAGTCATCGTGGATGAGCACCACATCGTTTTCATCGATAGAGTCGAGGTGCATCTCGATGGTGTCGACACCATATTCCTTCGAGAATGATTCCTTGATAACGGTTGAGGGCAACTTACCAGGTTTGCGTGCCAATACGATGCCACAGCCCAAACGACCAGCGAGGGCAGAGGCCATGATAAAGCCACGACTCTCGATGCCAACGATCTTCGTGATGCCTTTGTCCTTGTAAATGGCCTCCAGTTCGTCGAGCATAATCTTTACGCACTCTGCATTCTGGTAGAGTGTTGTCACATCACGGAAGTTGATGCCTTTCTTGGGGAAATCTGGTATCGAACGCAGATTGTCCAACAGTACTTTATTATTCATAATCAATGAGTTAAGTTATTGTAATACGTCTTCTTGTTTCACGTGGAACATCGCACCGGCCAAGTGTCTTTACCTTCCCATCAGCACCAAGAGCACGTTGATGTCGCTGGGGGAGACACCAGGGATTCGGCTGGCTTGTCCAAGGGTCTCAGGTTGTATTCTCTCCAGTTTCTGTCTGCACTCCGTGGAGAGTCCTTGCAGTTCACTATAGTTGAAATGACCCTTAATCTTGATATCCTCCAGACGATGCATCTTATCTGCCACAGTCCGCTCACGATCGATATAACCTTTATACTTCATTCTGATCTCGGCAGCTTCGGCAATTTCCTCCTGTCGATTAGATGGGCGTGATAGAACCTCTTTCAATGGCGGGATGATTTCCGATAGATTCTTCAGATTGAGCTGAGGACGATTCACCAGATCCACCAGCTTACAACCAAACTGGAGTGGGGTAGTGTCGAGGGCTTCAAGGGCAGAATTGAAAAGTCGTGGTTTGATGGCGAAGTTCTGACAGAAGGCCTCGATTTCTTCGATGTGCCGTTTCTTCTCCTGCCACCAGTCATATCTGTCGCGTTTTGCCAACCCCAGCTCGTAGGCTTTCTCTGTCAGGCGAGCATCGGCATCGTCTTGTCTTAGCAGGATACGATACTCGGCTCTGGAGGTAAACATGCGGTAAGGCTCATCTACACCCTTTGTCACCAAGTCGTCGATCAATACGCCAATATAGGCTTCATCGCGATGTAGGGTGAAGGGCTTGTAGGCTTCTCCTCCTTCCGAGGCAGCAGAACCAGCCTTCAGGGCTGCGTTGATGCCTGCCATCGTTCCTTGTCCGCCGGCCTCTTCATAGCCTGTTGTTCCGTTTACCTGGCCAGCCATGAACAGGTTTGGGATAATCTTCGATTCCAACGAATGATAGAGTTGTGTTGGATCGAAGAAATCGTACTCTATGGCATAGCCTGGTCGATAGACGGTCAAGTCTCTGAAGGCAGGTATTTTCTTAAGGGCTGCTATCTGGACATCCATTGGTAGAGACGAAGAGAATCCATTCAGGTACATCTCGTTGGTGTCTTCGCCTTCAGGTTCTAGGAACAGCGGATGCTTCTCTCTGTCTGGGAAGGTGACGAGTTTCGTCTCGATGGATGGGCAGTAACGAGGGCCGATCGATTGGATCTGGCCATTGTAGAGTGGGGAGTCCGCCAGACCGCTTCTGAGGATCTCATGCACCTCAGCATTGGTGTTCACAGTCCAGCAGGGCAGTTGCTTCAAGGCTCCGCACCTATTCATATAACTGAATTGATAGGGACGGTTTTCTCCTGGCTGAATCTCCAATTCATCGAAATGTACGGAACGCTTATCGATTCGAACGGGTGTGCCCGTCTTCATTCTGGCTGTAGATATCCCATGACGTGTAATGCTCTCCGTGAGGTGGGGCACAGCAGGCTCCGCAATGCGACCTCCAGCCACCATCTTTCTACCAATATGCATCAGTCCGTTGAGGAAAGTACCAGCCGTCAGCACCACGCACTTCGCATGGAATTCTGCGCCCCAGATGGTCCGGATGCCGATGGCTTCGCCGTTTTCTACCAACAATTCATCGGCCTGATCCTGCCAGATGTCAAGGTTGGGTGTCGCGTCAAGATGCCTGCGCCACTCCCAGATGAACTTGCCTCTGTCGCATTGGGCTCGTGGTGACCATACGGCTGGCCCTTTGCCCACGTTGAGCATGCGGAACTGAATGGAGGTGGCGTCAGTCACCAATCCCATCTGACCGCCCAGCGCATCAATCTCACGAACGATCTGCCCCTTGGCAATGCCGCCAATGGCTGGGTTGCACGACATCTGGGCGATCTTGTTCATATCCATTGTCACCAGACAGGTCTTAGCTCCCATGTTGGCTGCGGAGCAAGCTGCCTCACAGCCTGCATGACCGCCTCCCACGATTATGACATCATACTTTAGTATCATCCGATTTATTCTTTCTGACCGCAAAATTACGAAAAACTTCTCAAATAAAGACATAGTTTCCTAAAAAATATAGGTATGGTTCGCGTCTTTCCACCACAAAACCAACATTTTAGCAAACGAACTCCTTTACCAAAACCTTTGGAAGAGGATGATTGCGAACTCTAAACTTTGTCAATAATCTTTGCCTAAAAAAGGCTCTCTGAGATTTGACCATCTAGAAACGGAAAGGTGAAAAATCGGAAGAAAAAAGCAAAATAATTGACAGATTTAGGGGGCGAGGGAGTTTCCCTAGACTAAAGTCGGAGTTCCCTGCCTGGGAACTCCGACTTTACTGCCACCTTTCTCCCAGTTACAAGGCACCTTTCTGGGGGGTTTCAGGGGGCTCTGAAGGGCATCAAAACGGCCTCGATTTTATAATCTTCAGACTATCAACAGGTTGCTAATAGCTCAAAACTCGCGTATTTGACGGCCACTTATCCGTTGCTGACTTTTACGCGAGTTTTGAAGGGCACTTTGTCAAGAAATCTACTCCATATTCGAGAGCATCAGCTCTATCTCTTGATAGGTCACCTCTGGTGGGCAGAGGTTCTTGATGGCCGTCTTGCCCTCTTTGGTACCTATGGTCTGGATGACTTTAAGGATGGCACTCTGATGTTCGAGTGGCACGAGTTCGGAGAGCGTTACCTCGCCTGTAGGGATGAAGCGGGCCAGGTGCCCAATGATGGTGCTGACGGTCAACGTGCGTTCTTTGGCGATTTCATCGAGCGAAAGGCCTTGTTTGTACATCTGATAAGTGATGATCCAAGTCTTCTCCTTTTTGGGTTTCGGCTCTTTCTTCGCCTTTGTTTTCTTCTTGGCCTGCTCCTTTGAGAGGCGCTTCTCGTCGATGGCGTCGAGCATGGAGTATTGCTTCTCGTGGAGATAGGTGCCGATGGAGAATCCCAACTCGGCCATCCTCGCCAGCAGATAGCGACGGGAGAGGACGGCTTGCTTCGTCTCGATGAGCGAATCGGCGAAGCGGCTCATGGCCTGTTTGTTGTTACTCTGGATGGATACGGCCAGCTCGAGCGACTTGCCGAAAGTGTTGCTGATGGACTCTTCAAAGTAGGTGGCACTCCGTTTTACCCGCTCCAGGAACTCGTCTTGATGCAGCACTTCTGTTGGTGTCTGACGGATTTTCTGGAGCCACTTCTCTGCGATGGCCATCGGCTCTGCACTTAGTCGTGAAAGCACCCGTTTGTGGAGTTCGGCAATATCCGTATGACTGTGGTAGAAAAATTCCGTTATCAGTCGCAACAGATGTTCCTCTTTATAAAGAATGTCGTGGAAGTCGAAGAGCTCCAACAGCAGCAGCCGATAGTATTCCTCCTTCAGTTGTGGCAGTTGCTCGATACTTTTGCGGGCCTCTTCTTCCTGATGGCTGATGTAGTTGTCCACCCGCTCGTCGGCAATGATGGCACGTGTCTCGATGGGAGAAGAAAGCACCATTCCATCGAGGTTTTTGCATCGGCTGAGGGCTACATAAACTTGTCCTGGAGCGAAGGAGAGGTTGGCATCGATGATGGCCCGCTCGAAGGTGAGACCCTGACTTTTGTGGATGGTGATGGCCCAGGCCAGCCGCAAGGGCAGCTGGTGGAACTTTCCCTGAACCTTCGTCTCAATCTCGCGGGTCTCAGGGTTCAGCTGGTATTGGGCGTTCTCCCAAACCAACGGTTCCACCTCTATCGCCTCGGCATCGCCAGGACAGAGCACGCAGACCCGAGTATCGCTGATTTCCACGATTTCACCGATTCTTCCGTTGTAATAACGGTGCTCGCCAGTAGGGTCGTTCTTCACAAACATCACCTGGGCACCTTCTTTCAGCGTCAGCAAGTCGCTCGTCGGATAGGAATATTCAGGGAAGTTGCCTTCGATTTTGGCTCTGAAGGTGTAACTTTGGGAGGGCAACTTGGCCAGTTCACTCTCGTTATAGTTGTCTGCCAGACGGTTGTGAGTGGTCAGACGGATATAGCCTTCACCAGGTTTTGGGATGAAGGCGGGATGGTAGCGTTGGTTGAGGATGTTGATGTCCTCGGCCGTTGGTTTGGCTTCTCGGATATGGTTGAGTACGTCGAGAAAGGTGTTGTCTTCCTGACGATAGACCTTTTCCAGCTGTATGGTGACATATTCTATCTGTTGTAGCGCCTTCGAGCCGAAGAAGTAGGGTGTGTCGTAATAGGGTTTTAACAGCGCTTCGTCTTCAGGAGTCACCACGGGAGTCAGCTGTTGCAGGTCGCCGATCATCAGCAATTGCACACCTCCGAAGGGCTTGTATCTGTCGCGATACCGTCGTAGCACGGAGTCGATGGCATCGAGCAAGTCGCTGCGCACCATCGAGATTTCATCGATAATCAGCAGGTCAAGCGAGGCGATGATGCGGCGCTTTTCCTTGCCAAAGTCGAACTTGCTCTTGATATGTGCATTCGGCACGTAGGGCGTGAAGGGCAACTGGAAGAAGGAGTGTATCGTCATGCCTCCAGCATTGATGGCCGCCACACCTGTTGGTGCTACAACAATCGAACGTTTCTTGCTTTGTTCTACGACAGTTTTCAGGAACGTCGTCTTACCTGTGCCGGCCTTGCCCGTCAAGAAGATGCTCCGTCCTGTGTGTTCAACGAAATCCCACGCTCTGCGCAGGTCTTCATTTTCCTTCTTTGTTTGATAATTTTCCATAGTTCATGATAAAGTTTGGGCACAAAGGTACGAATTTTCCTACAAACAATGGAAAGTTTTTGGAAAAAGTTACAAAAAAGGCCGCTCGACTCCCGTATGGAGCCGTCGGCGGCCTTTGTTGATGGAAGAAGGTGTGCTTATTAGTCTTCTGCCGTGATATCCTCTATCTGATCGATAATCTCCTGATACTGACGCTGGGTCCTAAAGTGGAGAGAGAGTCCCCAGATGGCTCCAATAACGCCGCCGATGCATCCTGCCCAGAAGAGGCCGTTGAAAAAGGCATCATGATGAATGTGGTACGACTCGTACATAAACCAGCCGAGGAAGACGATTACGAAGGGGATGCCGACGAAGAGCCAGTTGGCGTCAAACTTCTTGGCGCGGGCCATATAGCGACGGACGTCCACGAGACTGTTGGTCATCATATCCAAATCCAGGTTTCTGCTGTTATAATAGGTGCCGCCCAGGCAAACCAGCATCACGATGCAAGTGTAGATCCAGAAAGGAACGGAGAAACTGTTCAGCTTCACGAATGCCCAGTAGCTGTAGGGAATCATCAGCAGGCAGAGGGCCATGATGGCATAATACCTGCGGTTGATCTTGTTGGCGGTCCTTTCCATCGAGTGACGGATGAAGCGGTCGTTCACTATTTCCTGCTGATCCAGCTTCTTCTTCAGCGTGGCCATCTGCTGGCGCATGGCCTCTAACTCCATATCGTTACGGGTGTTCTGATAATCGTTGTTCATAATGGGTAAATTTTTAATCGTTAGACATTTGTTTTAATTGTTCTCTGATTCTAAACAGACGGACGCTGACGTTCTTAGCGGTGATGCCGACTATCTGTCCGATCTCCTCATAGGGGAGGTTCTCGAGCCAGAGCAGGACGATCGCGCGGTCGAAAGGCTGGAGTTTGGAGATGCGCTTGTGGAGCATGTCCACTTGCTTCGTGTCCTCGTCGCGGTCTTCAAAGAGGTTGATGTCCATCGTCAGCCGGACTTCGGATGAGCGCCGCTTCTTCTTCCTGTCGATCGAGATGCAGGTGTTGAGTGCGACGCGATAGATCCACGTCTTGATGTCACTTCGATGCTCGAAGCTCTCGAAACCCTTCCACAGATTCACTAGTACCTCTTGGAACAGGTCGTTCACTTCGTCGGCATCTTGGGAGAACATGTAGCACACGGTGTAGATGGTGCTCTTGTGCTCTGTTACGGTTTGTGCAAACTGTCTTTCTAATGCATTCATTGTCTCATCTGTTTTTTGAATCTTTTTGCCCATTAGACGCAGCAAAGTTACGAAAAACTACACGAAAATGAAACAAAAATCCACCTTTAATTAATAAATAGTGAATTTTTTCACGAAAACGTTTGCGAATCTCATAATTTTGTATTATCTTTGTACCCTCAATACATGCGTACATACCTAAATATTAGTAATATTCATCTATTAAATATTTTAAATTCAACAACTTATGTGGTTAATCAATTCATCAATTGGTAGAAAAGTTGTGATGTCTGTGACGGGCATTGCGCTGATCTTGTTCTTGACCTTCCATGGTTGCATGAACTTGGTGGCGCTCTTCTCGGAAGAGGGTTACAACATGATTTGCGAATTCCTGGGTGCCAACTGGTATGCCGTTGTGGCTACACTTGGCTTGGCTGCCTTGGCAGTGATTCACATCG
>JAEETC010000024.1 GCA_016286585.1 Prevotella sp.
TCCGAGAATTCATCGAAGCCGTAGGGCGTTGGTTTGGCGTTGTTGTACTTCACGAGATTGTCTATCACCTCCTGACAGGCCCCGTTGTTGTAATCACATTCGAATGATATCATGATCGTATTGTTGTCTTGGCCCTGTGCGGGCGATTTGGCTGCAAAGATAAGCATTTTTTTCGGTTTTTCTTGTTTGTTTGGGAAATATTCGCTATTTTTGAGCTATGACATTATTAAACCGTTGCATATATAGACGTAATCTTAAAAAAGGTATGCCCCAGGTATGCCCTTTGTTCCAAACTAGGGGTGCGAGGGAGTTTACTGCCTTGTTACAACCGTTTGCCTATACTCAAATACCCATTTGCCTATACTCAAATGATCGTTTGCCTATACTCAAAAGCCAAGGCTTTATTTTTCCATGTCGCACTTGAGGGGCAGGCTAGGGGCATACTTGGGGCGTGCTTTTTGAAAGGTGTGCCCCTGTCTTTCCGACTGGTATTCAGTCGATTAACTCCAAAAGGGGCACATGGGGCGTACTTTTCCAACTTTGCTTATATAGAATCCTCAGCAAGCGTACAATTGTTAAATAAGCCTAATTCTTGGCAAAAACTTAGTACTTTGTATTGCAAGGTACTAAAGTTTTACCTATCTTTGCACCCGAAATCCAATCATACGCAAGATTATGAATATCGAGAACGCCAAGTCACAGATGAGAAAAGGTATGCTGGAGTACTGTGTGCTGCTGCTCCTGAAGCACAGGCCGTCTTACGCCAGCGACATCATCCAACAGCTGAAGAATGCGGAACTGCTCGTGGTGGAGGGAACACTCTATCCGCTGCTGACCCGCCTGAAGAACGATGGCCTGCTGCAATACGAGTGGCAGGAGTCGACGCAGGGACCTCCCCGCAAGTACTATGCCCTCAGCAAAGAGGGTGAACAATTCCTCGAAGGGCTCGATGCGGCCTGGACGGAGCTCGCAAACACCATTAATTATCTTAAGAACATCACCCCCCAATTATTAGAAGCAAAATGAAGAAGAACATTACCATCAACCTGTGCGGGCGCCTCTTCCAGATCGATGAGGATGCCTATGAAATGCTGCAGAAGTATATTGAGTCGTTGCGCTCGTCGTTTGGAAAACAGGACGGTGGCGACGAGATCGTAGACGATATCGAAGCCCGTATCGCGGAACTCTTTGCAGAACTGAACCAACAGGGCATCGAGGCCATTACCATCGACCACGTGAAGGACATCATCACCCGTATCGGCAAGCCTGAGGAACTGACGGATTCCGAGGGAACAGATAGCGAGAGGCCGGGCGATGGGAACGAAGGACATAAGTATGACTCTTTCCGCTCGGCTGCTCAGGATATATGTGATAATGTACGCGCAAGGACCGCCGGCAAGAAACTCTACCGTAACCCCAATGACAAGATGGTGGCTGGCGTGCTCTCTGGCCTGGCTGCCTACACGAATTCAGACGCAGTGTGGTGGCGACTGCTGACCATGCTGCTCGTCCTGCTCTATGGTGTGGGTATCATCGCCTATATCGTGCTGGCCATCGTCGTGCCAGAAGCGAAGACACCAGAACAACTGTTGCAGATGGAAGGCAAGGATGTGACGCCCCAGAATCTGGCGGACGTTGTGGTAGAGAACAAGCAGACGGCACGACCCAACCGCGGATGCTTGGGTACGATCCTGTTCGTGTTGTTCTCGATCGTCGCAGCCTTCTTCGTGGTCATCGCCTCGATAGTAGGAGTAGGGCTGCTAATTTCACTGTTGCTCGTCGTCGTGTCGCTTGTCATTGTCTTTACCGTTCCTGCGGCAACCCATTTGAACCTGCCCTTCGACATCGGGTATCTGAATCTGGGCGAACTGATCAATATCCACCCCTGGGTGGTGATCACCTTCATTGTCGGTGTGCTGCTTGCCCTCTCCATTCCCCTCTACGCCATCGGTCACATGCTGTTCTCCAAGGCTGGCAAGGTGCAACCCATGGGTATCGGACAGCGCATCCTGTGGGTCGTGCTGTGGGTGGCGTCGCTGTGCTGTCTCTTTCCTGCGCTCGTCTGGATTCAGCAACAGGAGAAAACGCATTATAATGCAGAAATGAATGAGATCTATTCCTATCAAGGGGTGACGATGAGCCGTCAGGACAAGAATTTCCTGCGCCGAGGCGACTGGAACCTGATCAAGGCGGAGAACTGCGATCACTATACTTATGTCGGTTATTATAACGGTAACCACAACCTGCGCTTCCTGGATGTCTATAATGAGAATTGTGGGGAGGTGTTTCAGGCAGAGCGCAAAGAGGCTGTCGAGCCTGGCGTATATCGTCTGGACTGTGCTGTCAGAGCGGAGGGTCCCGGCCCCTGTGTATATGCCATCGGCGACAGTACGATGTTAAAGTCCATCCCTGTTTATGAGGCTCAAGACGGTATACCTGATATGGGCTGGTTTGACATTAGCATCGACAACATCGTGGTCACAGGCGATTCCATTGCCTATGGTCTCTCTTCCGATGAAGAATTTACTGGCCTGTCTTGTCGTGCCCAGTGGTTTTCTGCCACCGACTTCAAGTTAATTCGCATCGGCGACTTGACAAGAAAGAAATAATAACTCTGCTACCTCTATTTGAACCTCTCCTCAATGGTCCTGAAGATGACGAAGAGGATGGGGACGATGAATATCAGGGCAATGGTGCCGACCACCATACCACCGATGGTTCCTACACCGAGCGAATGGTTGCCGTTGGCACCGACACCCGTGGCGAGTGCCAACGGCAACAGGCCGAAGACCATCGTCAGCGAAGTCATCAGGATGGGGCGCAGACGGACGGCAGCAGCATCGAGGGCTGCTTCGACGATGCCCATGCCCTGACGGCGACGCGTGGTGGCGTACTCCGTGAGTAAGATGGCCGTCTTCGACAGCAAACCAATCAGCATAATCAGACCAGTCTGCATGTAGATATTGTTCTCCAGACCCCATATCCAGGCAAAGAGGAACGAGCCGGCGAGGCCGAACGGTACACTCAGGATGACGGCCAACGGAATCAGGAGACTCTCGTAGAGGGCACAGAGGATGAGATAGATGAAAATGATGCAGATGACGAATACCAATGCCGTGGTGTTCTGAGCTGAGGCTTCCTCACGGGTCATGCCACCGAACTCATAGCCGTAGCCCTCCGGCAGCACCTCGGCAGCCGTCTCGCGGATGGCGTCGATGGCCTGTCCGCTACTGTAGCCTTCGGCGGCGGTGCCTCCGACCATGATGCTGGGGAAGAGGTTGAAACGCGAGAGAGTCTCGGAGCCGTAGATGCGCGTCAGCGTCAGGTACTGTCCGATGGGTGACATCTCACCACTGTTGGTGCGTACGAAGATGTTATTGAGCGACTCGGTGTCGAGACGGTATTCGGGAGATGCTTGCACCATCACACGGTAGAGCTTGGTGAAGCGTACGAAGTTGGAGGCATAGTTGCCGCCAATGTAACCGCTCAGTGCTGCGAGTACATCGCTGGGCGACACGCCGCGACGCTTGCACAGAGCGGCATCAACCTCGACACGATACTGAGGATACTTCAACGAGAAGTTGGTATAGGCGCGGCTGATCTCTGGGCGCTCGTTGAGGGCAGCGATGAGGCGGTTGGTGTAGCCAAGCAGGTCGTTGATAGTGCCGCCATGCTTATCCTGGACGTGGAGCTCGAAGCCGTTGATACGTCCGAAGCCTGGTAACATGTTCTGTGTATTCACCTGAATCTTGGCGTTGGCGATATCGGCGGTGCGACGGTAGATCTCGTCGACGATGCTCTGCACGTCGTCGCCCTTGCCCTTGCGCTCGTCCCACTTCTTGAGCTTCAGGGTGAAGTTGCCGTTCGACGATGACTGTTCGAAGTTGTTGCTGTTGCCCGCAATGAGCGAGTAGATGCGCAGCTGTGGCAAGTCCTTAATTCGTTTTTCCACCTCTTTCAGGATGCCGTAGGTCTGTTGCAGACTACTGCCTGGCGAGGCCTGCACGTTGATAAAGACAGTTCCCATGTCCTCGTTAGGCACGAGGCCAGTCCTCGTGGTACGCATCATCCAGCCCAGTCCTATGATGGCGAGGACGACGAAGGCTACAGCGAGCCAGCGGCGGGGTATCACAGCGCTCACCGCCCGCTTATAGCGATCGAGAAGGGCCGTGAAGCCTGCGTTGAACCGTCCGTGGAAACCCTTGGAGGATGATGACATGTCGTTGGGTTTCATGATGAGGGCACAGAGGGCAGGCGAAAGTGTCAGCGCATTGAAGAGCGAGATGCCCACGGCGATGGCCATGGTGAGTCCGAACTGTGTATAGAAGGTGCCCGTGACACCGCCGATGAAACAAACGGGCACGAACACGGCCATGAAGACGAGGGTGGTGGTAATGAGGGCCGACGTGATGCTGTGCATGGCCTCTTCGGTCATCTTACCTCTCACCTCTGCTCTCTCTCCTTTTTCCAGTCTTGCCTGGACAGCCTCCACGACGACGATGGCATCGTCCACCACGGTGCCGATGACCAGCACAAGGGCAAAGAGCGTCAGCATGTTCAACGAGAAACCGATGGCATAGATGACGGCCAGTGTGGCGATGAGCGAGACGACGATGGCGATGGCGGGGATGATGGTAGCGCGCCAACTGCCCAGGAAGAGCCACACCACAAAGATAACCAGCAACAGGGCTTCGAGCAGCGTCTCCACCACGCTGGCAATGGAGGCATCGAGGAAGTCCTTTTTGCTCTCCAGGTCCTCTATGACGATACCTGGGGGCAGTGAGCCTCGGATTTCCTCCACCTCGCGGTCAATCTGCTTGATGATTTCGTTGGCATTCGAGCCGGCCACCTGGTTGATCGAGATGTTGACACCCGGACTACCGTTGGTTTCACCGATTATATTATAGTTCTGCGAGCCAAGTTCCACGCGGGCAATGTCGCCGATGCGCAGCACGTCGCCATCGGGCAGCGAGCGGATGACGAGGTTCTCGTACTCCTGCTCCTCTTCATAGCGGCCGCGGTATTTCAGCACGTACTGGAACGTGTTCTGACTCTCGGCACCCAGTGTACCCGTGGCCACCTCGACGTTCTGCTCGTTGAGCACCTGTGTCACGTCAGAGGGAGTCAGGCCGTAGCGGGCCATCTTCAGCGGATCGAGCCAGATGCGCATGGAATAGTCGGCACCCATCACATTCACCTCGCCCACACCAGGAATACGGCTCAGGCGCGGTTCGATGTTGATCTTCGTGTAGTTGGCGAGAAACGAGCGGTCGAAGGTGGAGTCGGGACTGTAAACGGCTATCTGCTTGATGTTCGATGTCTGGCGCTTGCGCACGGTGAGGCCGCTCTTTACTACATCGCTCGGCAGACGTCCCTGCACGGTGGCGGCACGGTTCTGCACATTCACCATCGCCATATTGGGATCTGTGCCTTGACGGAAGAAGATACCGATGGAGGCCGTGCCGTTGTTCGAGGCTGAGGATGTCATGTACATCATACCCTCCACACCGTTGATGGCTTCCTCCAGTGGAACGATGACGCTCTTCTGTACCGTCTCGGCATTGGCACCGGTGTAGCTGGCCATGATACGGACGGTGGGTGGTGCTATCTCAGGGAACTGCTCGAGTGCAAGCTGGCTCAGTCCGATGATGCCCACGAGCACCATCAGCACGGAGATAACTCCGGATAATATCGGGCGGTCAATGAAAGTCTTTACGTTCATCTTTTACTTTTTCACCTTTTTATTTTTTTACCTTTACTTCCATTCCCTCCTTCAACAGGCCGGCACCCTCGGCGATGATGGTGTCACCTGCGTTAAGGCCTTCTTCCACGATGTACTCCTTTCCGTTGTTCTGTGGGAATAATGTGACGGCTGTGGCCTTTGTCTTGCCGTCAATGACACGATAGACAAACGAGCGGTTCTGCAATTCATACGTCGCCTCTTGGGGAATGACGATGCACTGCTGACGATGTGTCGGCACAACCACCGTGGCACTGCCGCCGTTATGCAGCAGATGACCACTGTTGGGGAACGTGGCGCGCAGCGTGACGGCACCTGTCTGTGAGTCAACTGTGCCGCTGACGGCACTGATGCGTCCCTTCTGATCGTACTCCTTGCCATTGCTCAGGCGCAGACCGATGGCTGGGGCCTTCGCAATGAATTCGTTAATGGATCCATACTGCGAGATGAGGTCGAGCGTCTGGTTCTCGCTGATGCTGAAGTAGACGTACATCTCTGAGTCGTCGGCCACCGTCACCAATGGCTCACTGATGTTGCTGCTGACGAGCGACCCCACATGCCAGGGAATCATCGAGGCCACACCGCTGACAGGACTCTTCACCTCTGTATAGCTCAGATTGTTGCGGGCGTTCACCTCCTGTGCCCTCGCCTGTGCCAACGCTGCCTCTGCTTCCTGCAGGGCGTTTTGCATGGTCACTACCGAGACGTCGCCCACCACATGGCCTTGTTGAAGACGGGTCTCGTTCTCGTAGTTCATACGGGCCGTTGCCAGCCGTGCCTCAGCACTCTTGCGGGCAGCTACAGCCACCTCCAAAGCGGCTCGATAAGGTACTTGGTCGATGATGAACAGAGTCTGTCCCTTGCGGACCGCTTCGCCCTCGTTGGTCAGGATGCGGGTGATGCAGCCAGACACCTGTGGACGTACTTCCACAATCTGGCGACCCGTGAGTCGCGCGCTATACTGTCGTTCCAGCATCATGTCTTTCCGGCTTACTACCATCGTCTTATATTGGACTGCATCGTGTGCTCCACGCTTCTCCTCGCCACACGACGAGACCAGCAGCAGAACTGCAAGAGCGGCAACTACCCCTCGGCTCCTCAAATGTCTCATAATTATAGTTTTTGTTAAATTGGGTACAAATATAGCAATAATTCCAGAATAATTCGTAATTTTGCCCACAATTTAATAAGTTTTCAGATTTTTATGCGAAGAACGATTCTCTGCCTGGTGGCCCTGGTGATGGGTTGCCAGATTGTAACAGCTCAGAAGACTGCGATTGAGCGAGGGCTGAGTGATGCTCGCATCGACTCTGCCGAGCGTGAGCAGGCTCGACCGAAGGTCAAGAGCATTGTGATCCTCTATGAGAACGATGCCCATTGCGGCATCGACGGTTATACGAAGATCGCCGGACTGCGTGATGCCATCAACCATACGGATACGGCCTACGCTGCTGCTGTCTGTTGTGGTGACTTCCTGCAGGGCAACACCACGGGAGCCATCTCAAAGGGACAGTACATCGCTGATATCCTGCGTCTCATGGACTATCACGCCCTGACGTTGGGCAACCATGAGTTCGACTACGGTGTGCCTCGCATGAGGCAGTTGCTGAATGAGGCAGGCACCCCGGTGACTTGTGCCAACCTCTACGAGGCAGGAGAGCCGCAACCACTCTTCGCACCCTACGTCATCCATCAGTATGGCGACAAGAAGGTGGCCTACGTTGGAGCCACGACCCCTGAGACGATGATCCTCGAGGGATATTCATTTTATGATACCAACGGCATCCTGCTCTACGACCTGAAGCCGAAGACTTTCTATGAGTTGATTCAGCAGGCCGTTGATGCCGCCCGTCAGGATGGAGCCGACTATGTGGTGCTGCTGTCACATGTGGGAGAGACCCCGCAGTCGATGGGCTTCAGCTCGCACCGTCTGGTGAACAACACCCGTGGCATCGATGTCGTGCTCGACGGCCATTCGCATGAGATCTTCGAGGGGGTTAAGGTGAAGAACCTCGACGGCAAGGAGATTACCGTCACCCAGACGGGAACGCAGTTTGCCAATGTGGGCAAGCTACTTATCACCCCCGACGGACGGTTCATCACCCAACTTATCAAGAGCAAGGACATCCCCTACGAGAATGCTGCCGTCACTGCCACTATCGACAGCATCCATCAGAAGGTGAAGGCAGTCACATCGACGGTGGTAGCCCACAGCGACTACCGTCTGGTGGTGAGCGACGAGAATGCCCAGTGGATTGTGCGCGGACAGGAGACAAATGCCGGTGACCTGGTGGCTGATGCCTACCGTCATGCCTTGAAGGCCGACATCGGCTTTGAGAATGGTGGCGGCATCCGTAACGATATCATGGCCGGCGATATCACCTACGGCGACATCATCGGCATGTTGCCTTACGATAATACCCTGCGCCGTATTATGGTCACCGCCGAACAGCTGAAGACGATGCTCACACGCTGTACGGCTCTGGTGCCCATACTCGACGGAAACTTCCCGCAATGCTCTGGTCTGCGGTTTACCATCCACAGCAAGAGCCACACCGTCAGCGATATCGAAATCCTACAGGATGACGGCAGTTATGCCCCCATCGACATGCAGCGCACCTATAGCGTCGCCTTGACGAACTACAACCACGATGCCGGCGGCTTCTTCGACTGTTTCAAGAAATGCGTGGTCCTTCAGGAGAGTTCCATCCGCTATTATGAGGCGCTGGCCGACTATCTGAGCAAGGTCCTTGGCGGCACCACGGGCGAGGCCTATGCCCAGCCTCAAGGCCGAATCCGTATTGTAGAGGATTGAGAGATTGTCGTAAATCAACAATCCCCGCCAATCGGCGGGGATTGTTTGTATTATAAGGCTTCGAGCATTCGCTTGATGACTACCGAACAGCTGATCTCGCGGTTGGCGGCTTCGGGGATGACGAGGGAGTTGGGGGACTCGATGACATCGTCCGTCACAATGAGGTTACGGCGCACGGGCAGGCAGTGGAGGAACTTACCGTTGTTCGTCCACGACATGTGCTCGGTGTCGACCGTCCAGGAACGATCCTCGCAGGTGATCTTGCCGTAGTCGGCGGGGTTGGTCACACCGGGATTACTCCAGTTCTTGGCATAGATGAAGTCGGCACCCTCGAAGGCTTTCTTCTGGTCGTACTCCACGACAGCGTTGCCGATGAACTTCGGATCGAGTTCGTAACCCTCGGGATGGGTGATGACGAGGTCGACATCGGCGGCATTCATCCACTGGGCGAAGCTGTTGGGCACAGCCTGCGGCAGGGCGCGGCAGTGGGGAGCCCAGGTGAGGACGACCTTCGGGCGTTCAACGGTTTTATGCTCTTCAATCGTGATGAGGTCTGCAAAGGCCTGCAGGGGATGGACGGTAGCTGTCTCCATGGCGAAGACAGGACGGCCTGAATACTTGATGAACTGATTTAGCACTGTCTCGGCGTAGTCGTACTCACGGTCGGTGAGTCCTGCGAAGCTGCGCACGCCGATGAGGTCGCAGTAGCAGCCCATCACAGGGATAGCCTCCAGCAGGTGCTCGCTCTTGTCTCCGTCCATGACGACACCACGCTCGGTCTCCAGTTTCCAGGCACCGGCATTCACGTCGAGCACGATGACATTCATGCCGAGGTTCATGGCGGCCTTCTGGGTGGACAGACGGGTGCGCAACGAATTGTTGAAAAAGATCATCATCAGGGTCTTGTTCTTGCCTAGATGCTGATATTTGTAACGGTCGTTCTTGATCTCAAATGCTTCGGCCATGGCTTTGTCCAATGGGCCGATGTCTTCAACGTTGATAAAACTTCTCATATCTTAGTGTTTTAATAGTTTGCTACGATCTGATACACATGATGGTGAGGTCGTCATTGGCTTCTGCCCCATGGCGGTGACGTTCTACTTCTGCATTCAGGACTTCCACTACCTGACGGGCATTCTCGAATTCGGTATGGCGCAGGATGTCGAGCATACGGTCATTGCCCAACTGCTCCTGACGGTCGTTCTCGGCCTCGTTCAGTCCGTCGCTATAGATGAGGAGCGGACGCCCCTTGATGGATGTGATCTCCTCGCCGATGAACTGCAGCCTGGGCCAGAGGCCGATGGGGGCATTGGGCTTCATCTTGAGGAATGAACCTTTCTGTGCATCGCCACCAATGACGGGTGGGGTGTGGCCTGCGTTGCAGAAGTAGAGATGTCCTGTGGTCAGGTTCATCTCACCAATGAACATGGTGACGAACATGCAGTTGTCGTTCTTTTCTGTCAGTTCATCATTCATGCGAGTGGCAATGGCTGCTGGCAACTGGTGCTGCTTGGCCAGTGCATGGAAGAGTCGGGAGGCCTGTGCCATGAACAGTGAGGCAGGTACTCCCTTGCCAGATACGTCGCCTACGCAGAAGTATAGGTTGTCGTCTTCGAGCAGGAAGTCATAGAGGTCGCCACCCACTTCACGGGCGGGAATCATGGAGGCATAGAGGTCGAGACCTTCATGTTCCGGGAAAACATGGGGCAACATCGACATCTGGATCTCCCGTGCTATGCGCAATTCGCTCTCGATGCGCTCCTTGGCAGTCGTTGTCTCCTCCAACTGGTTATAGGCGGTCTTCAACTCTTTGTTGACGATTTGCAGTTTCTTCAGCTGGCGCTGGCGGTGGTACAGGTGGAAGGCCATGAAGGCGATGGTCAGTAAGGCCAATACTGCTCCGGCATAGATCCTGAACAGACGGGCATGCTCCTTGCTCTGCTGAGTTTCCAACTTCGACTGGTATTCACTCAGCTTCAGCTGCTGAGCGTGACGGTCCAGACTGTCATTCTTCAGAAGCACGGCAGCATGCTGCAACTCTATGTTACGGTTCTTCAGCATCAGGTCCAATGCTTCTTTCTCCAGACGTTCTTGTTCCAGTTCGCTCTCTTGATGCTTCAGACGTAGCGCCTGGTTTAGTAGTTTTTGCTCTTTGGCTTCATTTTCGGCTCGAATGACATCCATCTGCATGGCGTGCTCGGCAGACTGCTTGCGTATGTCGGCCGTATTGATGGAGTCGCTGATTCTTTTATATTCCGTGTAGTATTCCAGAGCTTCTTGCCATTTCCCTAACCATTGGTAGGCATGCGACATTTGTTGGCTTCTCTCTAAGGGCGACTTTATCTTTTTGGCCAATTCAAGCATTCTCTCGTAGTCACCGTTTACTCGTGCATGATAAATTTCAATATCGTTAGTAAAGCTGGAGCGGTATTTGTATTTCTCTGAAAGTCTTTTCCATTCAGCATAGGCTTTGTTCAGCTCTGTCTTTACCTCGTCTCCTTGATTGTATAATGCAGCTAGACATCGATAGCTCCATGCATCGACTATCGAAGGCCCCGTCAGGTTAGGCTCCTTAAGGGCCTTGTCGGCCATTTCAAGTATTTTTTTCTGATCCCTGCGGTTGAAGTAGATTTTAGCGAGGGCCAAATAGGCAGGTGCTGCATTGACTTGAGGCAGATATGTCTGTTTGTATTTGATGGCTTTCAGATAATACTCCTCTGCTTTAATCTCCATTCTTAGCGAACTGGCTTGGTTGGCATTGGCTATCGACGAATAGTAGATGCCCAACTTACTGTCGTGTTGCTGGGCATAATCGTTCATGGCCTTGGACATCTCCATGCCTTTCTCCCTGCTGACTTTGTTGAATACAAAGTAGGCTTGGTTTGCCCAGGCTCTGTAGAAAAGCCCTTCGTCTTTTGCTTGTAGGCAAACTTCTTTCAGCTGGTCAGTGACGTTTATGAATTGCTCAGTCTCATGAGTGGAGTACAGACGGTACATCTCCTTCGTCAACCGCTCAATGTCGGCTTGATGATCTTGAGCCGCCAGTGTCAGTGGCAGCAGAAGGAACAGTAGGTATGTAACAATCCTTCTCCCCATGCGTTTTTCTTCATGTTGAGACTATGGGCGAACCTGTCCTTCGCCTTCGATGAGCCATTTGTAGGTGGTAATCTCCTCAAGCGCCATGGGACCGCGAGGCCCTAATTTCTGCGTGGAGATGCCTATCTCGGCACCAAGACCGAACTGTGCTCCGTCGGTAAATGATGTGGGGGCATTCCAGTAAACGCAGGCGGCGTCGACATGTGCCTGGAACTGACGGGCTGTCTGCTCGTTCATAGTGATGATAGACTCACTATGGCCACTACCGTTCTGATCGATGTGGTCTAATGCCTCCTCGAGGTTGGCTACTGTCTTGATGGCGAGTTTATAGTCCATGAACTCTGTTCCGAAACTCTCGGCAGTGGCATGCTCCAGATAGGGATATTTACCCTCGATGGCAGCATAGGCCTGTTCGTCGGCATAGATGATGACGTTCTTCCCTGCCATAGGTGTTACTATTTCTTCCAGATCATGCAGTCGGTCTGTATGTACTAACAGGCAATCGAGGGCATTGCAGACAGACACACGACGGGTCTTGGCATTGTTGATGATCGCCTTGCCCATTTCCAAATCGCCGTCCTTGTCGAAATAGGTGTTCACCACGCCAGCACCTGTCTCAATGACGGGGATGCGGGCCGTGTCGCGTACAAAGTCGATGAGCTTTCTGCCACCGCGAGGGATGCAGAGGTCGACATAGCCCACGGCATTGAGCATCTCGCCGGTAGCCTCGTGGGTGGCTGGCAGCAGGGCTACCACATCTTTCGATACCCCATAGTGCTCCAGTATCTCATGTATCAGAGCAACCTCTTCACGGTTGCTGCAGTCGGCATCCTTGCCGCCTTTCAGCACACAGGCATTGCCGCTCTTGAAACAGAGTGAGAAGACATCGAAGGTCACGTTGGGCCGTGCCTCGTAAATCATGCCAATGACACCGAAGGGTACGCTGATGCGACAGAGGCGCAAACCATTGGGCAGCGTCTTCTGTTTGGTGATGTGTCCGAGTGGAGTAGGGAGGGTTGCGACATTGCGCATGTCGGCAGCGATACCCTCCAGACGGCTTTCTGTCAGTTGCAGACGGTCGTAGAGGGGATTGCTCTTCTCCATCTTGGCCAGATCCTGGGCGTTGGCCTTGAGGATTCTCTCCTGATTGTTGACAATAGCATCGGCAACGGCATTCAGAATGCTATTTCGCTGCTCGTCGCTCAACAGTGCCAGACTTTTACTGGCCCGCTTCACTCTCTCAAAAGTCTCTTTCAGTTGCATATTGACAATAACTTCTATTTTCTATATTTCTTTTTGACATAAGAACATAAGGACATATATTTTTGCGCAGTTTTTATGTTCTTATGTCCTTCTGTCTAAAAACGTTCTTATGTCTTTGGGATGAACTCCGTATGTGGCGTGTCTGTCGGACGCTCCATGAGATCTATGAGAATGTTCTCGCGCTCACCGTTGGCGATGATGACGCGGATACCAGCCAGGGATGTCTTGGCTGCGGTCGTGTATTTGGAGTGCATGCCTCCACGGCCGAAAGCGCTTTTCTCTGGTTGGATGTATTCGCTAAGGTCACGGCCAGGCGCCACCTCACGGATGAGCTCGGCTTCGGCATCATCGGGATGGGAGGTGAAGATGCCGTCTATATTCGAGAGCAGGATGAGCGTATCAGCTTGCATCATCTGTGCGATGAGACCTGAGAGTTCATCGTTATCGGTGAACATCAGCTCGGTAACACTGACGGTGTCGTTCTCATTGACGATGGGCAGGACATCGTTCTCCAGCATCACCGTCATACAAGCCCGCTGGTTACGGTACTGCTCGCCGGGCTCGAAGTTCTCCTTCATCGTCAGCACCTGTCCGACATGGATGCCAAACTCCCGGAACAGGTCGTAGTAGAGTCCCACTAGTTTCACCTGTCCGACGGCGCTGAACAACTGCCGCTGCTCGACACTGTCAAGCGAATGGTCTACTGTCAGTTCCCGTCGTCCGCAGGCTACGGCACCCGACGAGACGAGGATCACCTCGATATTCTGCTTTCGTAGCCACGCTATCTGGTCTACAAGTGCAGACATACGGGTGACGTCCAGTTTCCCGTCTGAACGTGTCAGGACATTTGAACCTATTTTTATAACTATTCTTCTCATATTAATGCTACATCGATGATGTGATCGATCTCGGGCTTTGAACCGATTGTGCCGACAATGCTGATGATGTCGAAACGAACGGTGTTGGCGCGGTGTGTCTTAACGTAGTGGTTGATGGCCGACTGCAGACTCTGTCGTTTCTTGTAGTCGATGGCTTCCTCGGGATCTCCAAACAGTCGGTTACGACGGGTCTTCACTTCCACGACAACCAGTGTGCTGCCATCCTTGGCAACAATGTCAAGGTCGTGGTGGCCTGACTTCCAGTCGCGCTCCAGGATCTCATAGCCTTTCTCCTGCAGATACTCGGTGGCCAGATCCTCGCCCCACTTGCCCAACTCGTTATGTGCCGCCATCTGTAAACCGTCAACTACTTCTCCGCGTCTTTCTTACGAATCTCCACACGGCGGATCTTACCACTGATGGTCTTGGGCAGCTCATCGACGAACTCGATGATACGCGGGTACTTATAGGGAGCGGTCACTTTCTTCACATGCTGCTGGAGTTCCTTGATAAGATCGTCGCCGGCCTTGTCCTTCCACTCTTTGCCGAGTACGACGGTAGCCTTCACCACCATACCGCGGATATCGTCGGGCACACCGGTGATGGCACACTCCACAACGGCAGGGTGGGTCATCAGCGCACTCTCCACCTCGAACGGACCAATACGATAGCCAGAGGACTTGATGACATCGTCGATGCGGCCCTCAAACCAGTAGTAGCCGTCCTCATCGCGCCAGGCCATATCGCCTGTGTGATAGATGCCATCATGCCAGGCCTCACGGGTCAGTTCCTCGTCACGATAATACTCCTTGAACAGGCCAATGGGCTTGCGGTCACCCACACGCACCACAATCTCACCCTTTTCACCATCCTCGCAGCTGGTACCGTCGGCACGCAGTAGATCGATGTTGTACTGGGCATTAGGCATACCCATGCTTCCGGGCTTCGGCTCCATCCAGGGGAAGGTGCCGAGGGTCATGGTGGTCTCCGTCTGTCCGAAGCCTTCCATCATCTTAATGCCCGTCTTCTCATAGAACTTGTCGAAGACGGCAGGGTTCAGGGCTTCGCCCGCTGTCGTACAGTATTCGAGCGAACTGAGGTCGTATTGGCTGAGGTCCTCGCGGATCATGAAGCGGTAGATGGTGGGAGGAGCACAGAAGCTCGTCACATGATATTTCTCAATCTGTCGCAACAGGGTGTCGGCATTGAATTTCTCATGGTCGAACACGAACACTGTTGCGCCGGCAAACCACTGGCCGTAAAACTTTCCCCACACGGCCTTACCCCAGCCTGTATCGGCGACGGTCAGGTGTAGGGAACCCTCGTGGAGGTTATGCCAGAACACGCCCGTCGACAGGTGTCCCATGGCGTAGAGGTAGTCGTGGGCCACCATCTTCGGCTCACCGCTGGTGCCTGAGGTGAAATACATCAGCATGGTGTCGGAATTGTCGTTCACGTGCTTGGGCCTGACGAACTTTGGCGCCAGCTTCCATTCGCTCTGCCAGTCGTGGAATCCTTCGGGGATGGGCTTCCCATGGTCGGTGACAGCAATCAGCGTGTCAACGGTGGGGCTGTCGGCCATTGCTAACTGGATCTGTCCTGTGACGTAGGGGTCATCCACACAGATGATGGCCTTGACAGAGGCACGGGTATTACGGTACACGATATCCTTCTTCGTCAGCATGTGGGTGGCGGGGATAACAATCGCACCGATCTTATGCAGGGCGAGCATCACTACCCACCACTCGTAGCGGCGCTTCAGAATCAGCATCACAGGGTCGTTCTTACCGATGCCTAACGACATCAGATACGAGGCGGCCTGATCGGTCTGTTCTTTCAATTCTCCGTAGGTCGTGCGGATCTCGTCGCCCTGGTCGTTAGTCCATAGGATGGCGAGTTTCTCTGGAGCTTCTGCTGCCCAGGCGTCCATCACGTCGTAGGCGAAATTGAAGCCCTCGGGGATGATGAACTCCAGGTTCTTGTTGTAATCTTCAACAGACGTGAACTTTGTCTGTTTCAAAAATCTTTCTATCATAAGTCTAATTTATTCAACGGTGAATGCAAGGAATTTCACGGCTTTGTCACCAACGGCGAGCATGCCGTGGGGTTTTGTGGAGTCGAAATAGATGCTGTCGCCCTCTTCGAGCACCATCGTCTTACCGCCGATATAGAGTTCCATCTTGCCTTCGAGCACGAGGTTGAACTCCTGTCCGGGGTGCGAGTTTTTATAGATGGTGTGGGCCTCTGGCTTGGGCTCGACGGTGACGATGAATACATCGGCCTTGTGGTTCACGAAACCACCCACGAGACTCTGGTACTTATAGGCCTTTGTACGTTCGATGCTCATGCCTTGTCCCTTGCGGGTCACATAGTATGACTTCATGTGCGGGGCCTCGGCAAAGATCAGTTCTTCTGTCGAAACACCATATTTCTTGGCAATCTTCATCAGGTTCGAGATGGTGATATCCAACTCGCCTGCCTCTATCTTCTCATACTTCTCGGCACTGATGCCGATGGTCTCTGCCATCTCACTCACGGGGATGTCGAGCACGTCCCGCAATCCCTTCAGGCGTTCGCCTATCTGCTTTAATTGTTCGTCCATGTCTTTTGTTTCTTAATTCTCAAATTCTCTAGTTCTTGATTACTTCGCTCCGGCTTTGAGCCCGCGGATGACGGCGGAGGTAAAGCCTGCATGTTCCATCTCGTTGAGCCCCTTGATGGTCACACCACCAGGAGTCGTCACGAGGTCGATGGCAGCCTCTGGGTGCAGACCGCTTGCCTCAAGCAGTTCTACGGCTCCTTTCATCGTCTGCATCACGATGGCCTTCGCATCATCGGCCTTGAAGCCCAGCTCCACGCCGCCCTCTGCTGCTGCACGGATATACCGCATGGCGTAGGCGATGCCACAGGAGGCCAGCGTCGTACCTGCTGCCAGATGCGCCTCGTCGGTAATCAGCGTCGAGCCCATCTCGTCGAAGATGTTGACAACGGTCTTGGTCTCTGCTTCCGAGGCGCCAATGGGCACAATAAACGTCATCGACGCCATCTCAGCGATCGCGATATTCGGAATCACCAAGAACAGCGGCGGGCACTGCTCTCCCAACCACTCCTTGATGCTCTCCGACTTCACGCCGGCAGCAATCACAATCAGTATCTGCTTCTTAGGATCGAGTTCAGGCTTGATATCCTTCAGCACTCGCTCCACGAGCCAGGGCTTCACTACGACACAGACGATGTCGGCACCATCGGCAGCCAGTTTGTTGTCTGTCGTCACGCTGACACCCTTCTTCGAAAACTTATCCACGACGGCCTGCGAGGGGTCGCTCACGGTGATGTCCTCGTTCTTGAACTGCTGGCCCTTGATGAGGCCTTCTACGGTGGCGCCACCCATGGCACCAGCTCCTATTACTGCAATCTTCATTCTTTCTACGGATTATATTATCTCCTTAGATTATAAACATTTCCTTAGCCTTTCGATGAAATCATCGGCTTCAGCCTTTGTCAGGCAGAGCGGCGGCAGCAGACGCAGGATGTTCGTCCCAGCGCAGCCCGTGAAACAGTGCTCCTGATAGATCAGTGGCTTACGTACATCAGCATGCGGACAGTCGAGGTCGATGCCGATCATCAGACCACGGCCACGCACGTCGACAATATGCTTCTCTGTCTTTTGGAGTTCTTTCAGTTGCTCTATCAGGTATGACCCTACGCTGTTGGCATTCTCCACCAGCTTCTCCTCTTCGAACACATCGAGTACGGCCAGCGCAGCTGCACAGGCCAGGTGATTGCCTCCGAACGTCGTTCCCAACTGTCCATACACAGGCTTGAACTCCGGGCTAATCAGCACACCGCCCATCGGGAAACCATTGGCAATCCCTTTGGCCACGGTGATGATATCCGGACGGATGTCGAGCCACTGGTGGGCGAAGAACTTACCGCTTCGTCCGTAGCCACACTGGATCTCGTCGCAGATCAGGATGGTGCCATACTTCTTACAGGCTGCAGCCAGTCCCTGTGCAAACTCCTTCGTGGCCAGCTTGATGCCGCCCACACCCTGGATGCACTCGAGGATCACGGCACAGACATCGCCTTTCGCCAACTCAGCCTCCCAAGCGGGCAGGTCGTTCATCGGCAGATAGGTCACGTGGCCGTTGTCGTTGATAGGGGCGATGATCTTCGGATTGTTCGTCACCTCCACAGCCAGCGAGGTACGTCCGTGGAAGGCCTTCTCACAGGAGAGCACCCTCGTCCTGCCATTCGTAAACGAAGCCAGTTTCAGGGCATTCTCGTTCGCCTCGGCACCACTGTTGATGAGGAACAGCTGGTAGTCATCGTAACCACTGATTCTGCCTAAGCGCTCTGCCAGCTCCACCTGCAGCTTATTGATCACCGAGTTGGAGTAGAACCCTATCTTGTTGAGTTGCTCCGTCACCTTTTCGATATAGTGCGGATGGGCGTGACCAATGGAGATCACGGCATGCCCACCATAGAGGTCCAGGTACTCCTGCCCCTTGTCGTCCCACACCTTACAACCTTTGCCCTTCACGATGTTCACATCGAAGAGCGGATATACGTCGAATAGTTTCATTTTCTATACCTTATATATAATCGGCTGCAAAATTACAGCAAATATCCGACAAACCACCATAATCTTTCGCCTTTTTGCATAAAAATGTCAATTGCATGCCTCAAAGTGCATGCAATTGACATATTCTTGCAGTATAGCCTCGTCTCAATAAGCTTTACTCTTCCTTTGGAGTCATGATGATATCCTTGACGGCTTCGACGTCATTCTTGTCGACGACTCCATCTTTCGTAACATCAGCGTTGGCTCCGTGAATCTTTTCATAGGTCTTATCATCCAAGAAGATCTGGATCACAACGATGTCTGCCACGTTGACCTTCTTGTCGTTGTTGGCATCACCCTCAAGGGTCTGTGTGGTCTCGAAGGTGGCAGAAGCAGCAGGTGATAATGTGCCGTCATCCAACTTTAGTTGATAATGCAACACGTGTTCGCCTTGTCCTATTCCGCCTACATTGATGGTCATCGTGAGGCTCTTCAAGTCTAACGTCGTCTCCTTGATAATGTCGTCGTTCTCGTCGAACCAGTATTGGACGGCTGTAGCTGCTATAGCCACCTTTGAGCTGAGCTTAAAGAACATCGCCGAAACAGGAATGTCGACATTCTCTTGGTCGTCGATAATCTGATAATGCAAGGTATGGATGCCCTCCTTGAGAGCTGAAGCGTCGATGGTGGTGGCACCGGCCAGTGTCTCAGTGGTTTTGACTGAACTGACATCTGTATCAAACCAGTAGCGGAGAGATTTGCTCTTGGCCGTTACCCTCTGGTCGAGCAGGATGAATATCTTCGAGTCTGTGATGCCGGCAACGCCCTGATCGTCAATGATCTGGTAATGCACCGTATGGATGCCCTCCTTGAGAGCTGAGGCGTCGATGGTGGTGGCACCGGCCAGTGTCTCAGTGGTTTTGACAGAACTGGCATCTGTATCAAACCAGTAGCGGAGAGATTTGCTCTTGGCTGTTACCCTCTGGTCGAGCAGGATAAATATCTTCGAGTCTGTGATGCCGGCAACGCCCTGATCGTCAATGATCTGGTAATGCACCGTATGGACGCCCTCCTTGAGAGCTGAGGCGTCGATGGTGGTGGCACCGCTCAGAGTTTCAGTGGTCTTGACGCTGTTGGCATCTGTATCAAACCAGTAGCGGAGAGATTTGCTTTTGGCCACTACCCTCTGGTCGAGCCTGATGAATATCTTCGAGTTAGGGATGCCTGCTATGCCTTTATTATCGACAATCTGGTAATGTACCGTGTGTATGCCCTCCTTGAGAGCCGAAGCATCGATAGTGGTGGCGCTTCCTGTGATAGACGCAGTCTTAACGCTATTGGCATCGGTGTCGAACCAGTAGCGTAGCGAAGCAGCCGTTGTGGCCTCTGGCAGTCCAGACAAATCAATCTCCGGATCGGATTGCCCCCTCGCACCTAAGGTCAGGCCAGAGAGCAGTATGGATAATATTAGATATTTTCGCATAAGCTAAATATAATGTCTGATAATTACTTATTTACCTCGATCGTTACGCCCAACTTTCCATCGGCGTCTGTCTGCTCATCAACAGTCATCGTCTTGATCAGGGGATAAGACAAGTTCAGATTGAAAGGAATCGGACCGCCATAGAGACCTACCTCTTTACCGTCGGTACCCTTGACGGCTTTGCCAGTTTCGGTCAATGTAAAAGTCCATTCGTCTGACCAAGAACCTTCCCAATTGAAATCCGTGAATACATCAGTGAGTGCAGCCATGGTAGTGTTGTTTGGACTGTCGGTCAAGTTCGTAAATATGTCATAGGGAATGCTTAAGCAGTTATAAGCCTTGCTGCTAATTGGTAACTTGTAACTATAAGAATTCGTTGTCCAATAGATGCAATTCTTAAAAATTGTATTCTGCATATTGTCTCCTGGGTTGTATTTCGAAAGAATACAATTGGTTGCCATGAAATGAGCATTATCGTAAACACCAGGCTCAGCAATATAACTGTTCACAAGAGATACCGTCGTGCTGCCTCCCTGACGGAAGAATTCTGTTACTTTACAGTTGACAACCATTACATTCTCGATGGCATCAGTATTACCGATACCATTAATTCTCCAAAACTGGCATTTTACAAAATATGGATTTGAAAACGATCCTCCCAATTTTACTTCGCCCTTACATCTGATACCCTCCATTGTGAAGCGGTTAGAACCTTCTTCAGACACATTGATATTAAATCCGCCTTCAATATAAGTGGGATTGTCATCGTCAATACCTACGCCTCGCAGGGTAATGGCCTTAGTAATATTGGTCGAATTGAATGTGCCGCTGGAGAGGCTGATGATGTCACCGCTTGCAGCCGCTGCCACTGCTTGTTGCAAGGCTCCAACACCATAGAACATAGTGGTTTCACCCTCATGACTTAGCGAAGCCACAACTGTGTTTTGTGCAAAACTTGTGGCTGCAAAAACCATGGCAACCACGGATAATAATAATTTCTTCATAATTCTGTCTTTTTTAGTTTTAATACATTTACTTGCTTACTTCGATGGTTACCCCCAATTTGCCATCAGTCGTGGTCTGCTTATCTACGGTCATTGTGGTAATCAGCGGATAAGATGGGGTGGAGTTATAGGGCTGCAGACCGCCATAAAGACCTGATTCTTTTTCGTCATTACCGATATACTCCGCCTTGGCTTCATCCGTCAGTTCGAAAGTCTCTTCATCAGTATAAGTGCCCTTGAAGCTCTTGAACATTGACTCCCATGTAGGGAACTCTTTACAGTTGATACAAGAAGGACCTCTGAATATTCCATATGCATATCCACTTGGACCATATGCGAGACTGTAGCAATTCATGCATTTAACGTCGTTAGGAAATCCACCCTCAGTGTATCGACTAGTATAGAATATACAGTTATACCACTCTGATTGGGTCAATCCGGCAGCGATTGAATTAATGATACAATTTGTTGCTGTGAGGGATGCATTCTGATAACGGGCAATATCTTTTACATAACAGTTGACAAAGTAGTACGAGTTGTTGGCTCCTACATTGATGTTTCCTATAATCTTACAGTTGACAAACATGATGTTCGTGACGGCATCCGATTCCGCGGCATTACTAACAACATTAAATTGGCATTTTAAGAAATATGGGTTGGCAAATGTGCCTTTCGTCGCCATCGTATTTGAACATTTGATGCCTTCCATCGTGAATTGGTTGGTGTCTTCCGCAGGAATCTCGATGGTGAAATTGTTAACAATGTAAGTCGGTTCTTTACTGTCAATGCCCGCACCGCGAAGGATGATGGCCTTGGTGATGTCGGTAGCGTTAAACGATCCGTCGGAGAGGTTGATGATGTCGCCGCTTTCTGCCACAGCAACGGCATCTTTCAGGGCGTTGACACCATAAAAATAAGTGATGTCCGTTCCGTGACTCAGCGAAGCCACCAATCCGTTTTGTGCGAAACTTGTGGCTGCAAACATGATGCCCACCACAGCTAATAGTACTTTCTTCATAATGCTTAAGTTTTGTGATTAATGATTAATATTTGGCGCAAAGATAGGAATAATCTTTGAAAAGGGACTTGCAAATCGTACTTTTCTACTGACGGATGATGTTTCGTCAGTCGATTAAAGGAATAAAAGAGGGGGGAGGATACAGCTTTCTGAGGGAAAGAGGACAGGAAGACTGAGAGTTTAGTTACTGGTTCGTGGGAGGAACAAAGCAGTAAACAGGGAGTTTACAGGCTGTTCTCCGGGAGTTTACAGGTAGGTTCCTCGTGCCGAACTGCCGCTCCGTATATGCCGAGCCTTGGGTCGGCATATACGGAGCATAGGCCCGACATGTGCGGAGCACGGGCTCGACAACTACTTTTTGTCCGTCGGATCCTTTGTCACAGGAATATAAACGTACGACCTGCCTGCTTTGCGCCTTATCAGCCTTGGATGGTCGCCTTGTGTCAGGCTGTCGAGAAAGGCCTGGGCAGAGTCGCGCTTCAGTTGGCTATAGTAGCCGAACTTCCTGACGGAGATAACTCCTTCGCTCAGACAGGTCTGAAGGGCCTTTTCCATCACCTGCGGGTCGTGCATCTGACTGTTGCCTACGGCACCGGGACTGAGGCGGAAGCCCAGTTCGTTAGAGCATACGTGATTGATGAACTCCTTCGATGGGATGAACTCGACACCGTTGTATTTCACGTCGCGCCCCGTCACCGTCTTAGGGGCCGTATGCTCGCCCAACAGCTTCAGCTTGGGGGCAAACGAGCCAATCGGAGTCTCGATGCGGTAACCCTCATGGAACCAGAGGGCTGCGGCATTGAGGAACTTCGTGAAGCATCCCTCTAGCTCACCCTTCGTGGTGTGATGGTGCTCCACGCTATAGTGGTCCAGTTGTTTGAAACTCAACTTCTTTTTCGACGACAGCCGGGCATAAAGCAGCGGCTTGCCCTCTTCGTCCTTCTGAGGACCGGGGTTCAGCTCGAATTCGATTCCGTCGGTTTTGCGTGGCATAATTGTTGATGATGATGGTTACGAAGTAATGATGTTCAGTCGATATTCTGCTTCCAGTCGCTGGGTGTCATACCCGTCATGGCCTTGAAGGTGCGGAAGAACGATGATTCGGTGGCGAAACCTGAGGCAAACCAAACCTCTGAGATCTTGATGTCGGGTCGGCGGCGTATCAGCTCTTTAGCATAGTTGATGCGATAGTTATTGACAAACTGGGTGAACGAGCAGCCGGCGCAGACGTTGATACTGCTGGAGATGGCATTACGGTTGGTGCCGAGGGCTGTGGCTACATCGCCCAGCTTCAGCTCGCTGTCGAGAAAGAGCTTCCGCTCTTCCATCAGATGGCTGATGCGATTCATGAGTTCGCTGTCGGAAATCGTTGGGGCAGACTCTTGACTTGGCTCTGAGTCGATGTCAAGCGATTGCGCCCTGTGGCTTCTGTGTCTATATATAAATAAGGTGGCAGACGCCAAGACGAAAATAAGGATGCCCAGCACAATCCATATCCACCAGGCGCAACTGCTTGCGGCCTTTTCTGGCTCTCTGCCCACACGGAGCAGCCTGACAGTGCCTGAAGGGGTGTAGTTGCTGCATCCTGCCAGGCCTCCGGCTATCAGCAGATTGCCTTCGGGTGTAAGGAGTGGCATGTAGTCGGGGGCCACTTCCAAGGGCTGTGTATAGTAGAGCGTTATGGGTGCTCCGCCGTTGGCAAATGCTTGGCCATAGTCGATGCAGAGCACGTAGAGTGGATTTTTCTCTGAGGCGTTGTGAATGTTTGAACTGATGCCAAGAAGATAAGCACGGCGGGCCTGACGGTCAACGATGACGTTGGTGAAATATTCAATGGAGTCTCCCTGACAGACCATCGGAATGGGGCAGATGGTTGGCAGCAGCGTGATGTCGGTGCCGCTGACACGAGCAATAGCCACTTGGCCCGTACTGTCCTGCACAGGCAGCAGATAGGAGAAGTCGCCCTTCGACTCGTCGCCGATGATGCTTACGGCATCGTTATGGGTTCCGATGATGAGTGGTTGCCAGGTCTCGAAAAGGGGAATATACAGGGTGTCGCCCTTCAGGCGGTCTGCAAAGGTGCAGCGGAGGGCGTCGCCTCTGGTGTCGTTGCTGCCGAGGATGAGGGCATTGCCGTCGGCCATGCGGAAGATATAAGGGCTTGAACGCTGGGCCGACACATCTTTTATATAAGTAAAGCTTCTCTTGTCGTTATTGTCGCCTTTGTCGCTCTGGTGCTCATGGAACAGCTCGATGCCGTCTTGGGCATACCAGTTGCCTGCGATGACCACCTGTCCGCTGTCGAGCTCGAGGGCCGAGGCCATGACGCGCCTACGCTGCAAGTTGCCGAAGCCCCTGAATGTGTGGGTCTGAGGGTCGTAAATCTCCGCATGGATAGTCTGCCTGATGCCGGCAGGCTGTTCACAACCGCCAGCAAGAAGCACCTTGCCTGATTTCAGCACTACGGAGAGACCGAAGTCATGGGTATAGGTCATCGGCATCGTGTGCCATTCGTCGTCTTGGAAATATTCGGCAGTCTGCGTGGGCACGAAACCGCTTGTATGGCCGCCAGCCACCGTCAGCTCGCCATTGGCATAGAACAAGGCGTGACCAGCACGGGGGATGTTGAGGTCTGGCAATTGCTCTACCTCGATCTTTACAACAGGACACGTTTGTTGTTGTGCCGCCACAGGAAGCACAATCGTCATCAAGCACCATATGAGCGGCAGCCAATATTTCATTGTATCTAAAATGCTGAAGCCTTGAGACGGAGGCCTGCAGTCTCGTCGATGCCAAACATGAGGTTCATGTTCTGCACGGCCTGGCCTACGGCGCCCTTCAGGAGGTTGTCGATGGCGGAGGTGACGAGCAGCTTCTGACCGTACTTCTCCACATGCACCAAAGCCTTGTTGGTGTTCACCACCTGCTTCAGGTCTATCGGCTTGTCGCTGTAGTGGGTGAAGGCGGCATCGTGGTAGAAGTCCTTGTAGGCTTCGATGACATCCTCCACAGGGGCTGGGGTCTTGATGACTGCCGTACAGAAGATGCCGCGGGCGAAGTCGCCACGATAGGGGATGAAGTCGATGTCTGCGTCGAGATAGCCCTGTACCTGCTTCAGCGACTGACGGATCTCAGCGATGTGCTGGTGCTGGAAGGGCTTGTAGATGCTCAGGTTGTTGTTGCGCCACGAAAAGTGAGTCGTGGCACCAGGCTTCTGGCCTGCGCCAGTAGAGCCCGTGATGGCATTCACGGCCACATCTTCCTTCAGCAGGTTTAGGTAGGCGGCAGGCAACAAAGCCACCTGAATACAAGTAGCAAAGCAGCCGGGATTGGCCACATGCTGGGCCTTCTGGATGTCCTCCTTGTTGATCTCAGGCAGTCCATAGACGTAGTCGTGATCGCCCTTGATGCGGAAGTCCTGTGCCAGATCGATGATCTTCACATGAGCGGGAATCGTGTGCTCCTTGAGGAAAGCCTCGCTCTTGCCGTGACCGAAACAGAAGAACACCACATCGACATCCTCGAAGGGCATCTGGTCTGTGAACCTGATGTCTGTCTCGCCAATGAGACCCTCGTGAACATCGCTCACCAGATTACCTGCGTTACTCTCCGAATTGGCGAAGACAATTTCCGCCTCAGGGTGGTTCAGTAGCAAGCGGATCAGCTCACCGCCCGTATAGCCTGCTGCTCCTAATATACCTATTTTCATACTTTTGACAGATTATATTTATCTTAGACTTAAGAACATAAGAACATATTTTAACGTTGTTGTTCCTTTGGCTTTATAAATATGTTCTTATGTTCTTATGTCTAAAAAGTCCTTATGTCTTATCGCTTCTCGTCCTTGTGTATGCCGTAGTAGACACGGAGTGGGGTAGAGCTGACTTTGATGAAGCCCTTGGCCTCGTCGGCAGTCCAACCTGTCTGTGTCTCGCCGTATTCGCCTAACTTGCTCTTCGTCAGGTCGTTGGCAGAGTCAATGCCTACGGTCTCAAAGCTGTAGGGACGGAGTTTTAAGATGGCTGTGCCAGTAACATTGCGCTGGCTGGAAGTGAGCATCGCCTCGATATCGGGCATCACGGGCTCCAGATACTGACTCTCGTGGAGGAACATGCCGTACCAGTTGGCCACCTGGTCCTTCCAGTATTGCTGCCACTTCGAGAGTGTCGACTTCTCCAACAAGCGGTGTGCCTCGATGATCAGCTTGGGTGCAGCGGCCTCGAAGCCAACACGACCCTTGATGCCAATGATGGTGTCACCCACGTTGGCATCGCGGCCGATGGCGTATGAGGCACCAATTTCCTCAATCTTCTGGATGGCCTTCACACGGTCGTCGAACTTCTCGCCATTCACGCCAACGATCTCGCCCTTCTCGAACTGGATCTTCAGCAGCGTTTCCTTCTCTGGAGCCGTCACATGCTTCAGATAAGCATCCTCAGGCAGTCCCTGTGTGGGGTCGAGCAGCTCGCCGCCACAGATGCTGGTGCCCCAGATGCCGACGTTGTAAGAATACTTCAGCTTCGTGAAGTCGGCGAAGAATCCGTGCTCATTCAGATAGTCCACTTCCTCCTTGCGTGTCAGTTTCTTGTCACGTGTCAGGGTGATGATCTCCACGCCGGGAGCCATCACAAGGAAGGTCATGTCGAAACGAATCTGGTCGTTGCCTGCTCCAGTACTTCCGTGGGCAATGGCATCGGCACCGATCTCCTTGGCGTAGCGGGCGATGGCAATGGCCTGGAAGATACGCTCACTCGACACGGAGATGGGGTAGCAGTTGTTACGTAGCACGTTGCCGAAGATCATGTACTTCAGCGATTTCTCGTAGTACTCGTGGGTTACGTCGAGGGTGACATATTTCACGGCGCCCAGCTTATAGGCGTTCTCCTCGTTGGTCTTCAACTGTTCTGCGCTGAAACCGCCCGTATTGGCGCAGGCAGCATACACATCCCAGCCGTCCTGGGTCAGCTTCATCACGGTGTAACTGGTGTCAAGCCCACCAGAAAAGGCTACTACAACTTTCTTGTTTGCCATATTTCTATAAACTATAAACTCTAAACTATAAACTAAAAACTCTCTTTCCCGTCGATTCTGTTGATGCGCTCGATCACCTCATCGGGAATCTTGGCGGGCAGGTGCTCCGTAGGATCGTAGAGCATCGCCGTACAGATACAGTATTTACGGCCAGTACGATGCAGCACGTCTACATTGCAGCAACCCTCGCAACCCTTCCAGAAGGCCTCGTCTTCAGTGAGGTCGGCGAAGGTCACAGGCTGGTAACCTAAGGCGGTGTTCATCGCCATCACCGCTGCACCGCTTGTCAGGGAGAATATCTTGGCGTGTGGCCAACGGGTACGGGCCAGGGTGAAGGTCATATCCTTGATGCGCTTGGCTACGTGGTGCCCCCTGAAGTCGGGGTGAACGATGAGTCCTGAGGTGGTCACATACTGTTGGTTCTCCCAGGTCTCGATATAGCTGAAGCCCGCAAAACGGCCGTCTTTCGTCAGGGCTATCACGGCCTTGGCCTCCAGCATCTTCTTGGTCAGGTATTCGTGAGTACGCTTGGCAATACCCGTGCCACGCACCTTGGCTGCCTCGGCAATCGTGTCGAGAATGGTATCGACGTACTTCTCGTGCTCAGGTCCAGCCACCAACACTTCTATCTCTATTTCTTGTTCCATTCGTCTATAAACTATAAACCGTAAACTATAAGTAAACTATAAACTATAAACTGTAAACCGTAAACTAAAATCTACCTCATATTCGGCACAACGTCGCTCAGGGCCTCCACTACTTCCTGGTGCCTGATGCCCTCCTTGATGACGATGAAGATCGTGTCGTCTCCAGCAATCGTGCCGATGATCTGGGGGATGTCGCTGTTGTCAATGTTCCACGCGATGCTACTGGCATAGCCGGGACGCGTCTTGATGACACCCATGTTGCCTGAGAAGTTGATGCTCACAAAGCCTGGCACCTGCATCATCTCGCGGATATTGCTGGGAGTCGACACCCGTTTGTACATCGTGTCGTTGGGAAGCACATAGATGTAATTACCTCCCATGGTGGCTGCCTTGGCCACCTTCAACTGCTTCAAGTCACGACTTAATGTGGCTTGTGTCAGCTTGAATCCCTCTTTCTGCAGGGCGCTCAACAGCTCGTCCTGACTGCCTAACTGCTGGCTTGAAATGATAAGACGCAGCGCTTCGAGGCGGTTGTTCTTTACTTTCATGTTGGTATATTTATTCAGAAATCGGATGCAAAATTAGGTAATATTTTGCATCCGACCAAATATTTCTGTATATTTTTGCAGAAAAACTATCTATTCATATCAAAACCAACGCGTACACCATCGTAATTCTTGCTGATTTCGCTCACGGTCTCCAGATTCTGGTTACCGCTAAAGGCTGCCAGCGTCTGCAGGAGCGAGAGCAGTTTCTTGCCCTCAAACAGGATGGAGATACCGTTCATCTCTCGTTTCGTATAGCAGTTCACAGTCAGGAGCAGACCCTTGAGGGTGATCTTCTGCGTGGCTTCGTCGAAGGTGTATCTACCGCTGAAGGGTGTGCCGCAGATTCTTGAACTGAACGTGCCGTCTTGGTTGAAGGTGATCATCGTGTTGTTGGCGCTGATACCCACTTGCTGATAGTAGGGCAAGAGTTTCTCCTCAATCTGTACGGCTGCCACCTCACCGCCTGCCTTGGCCAGAAGATTCTCGCTGGTGAAGGCGCATCCTGGATTCCTGTACTGCCAGGTACCAATCAGAGTCTGAGCGCTAACCTTGTCTAATCCGATGACGCTTGTGATGGCATTCACGACTCCCGTACCATTGGTCATGGCACTTAACACTTGGCCCATGTTTCCGCAACTGGTCATTAGCACACAGACTCCTGCGACCAGTCCAATCATTATCTTTTTCATATTCCTCATTGTTTATTAATGCCTGATTATTTAATTCCGCTGCGAAGGTACGAACTTTTCCGTCAATAACTGTCGTTTTATCAGAAATTAACGTCTTCCGCTTCCTCTGCCAGCCTTTTACCTCTTGCTTCTCACCTCTAGCTTCTTCCTTCTTTATATATTAATAAGGTGTGGTGTGTTTTGGGTCTTGACTTGCATCAAGAGTGGATAGATTTTTGCATGAAAGATGAAAATTTCTTTGGAAAAGTTTTGTTAGTTCGGAAAAAGTGTGTACCTTTGCACCCGCTTTCCGAACGAGGGGAGCCAAGAAAGAGTTCTTTGAAAGATTTACATAGACAGAAGTAGTACAAGAAGCGACATACTTTTTATGAGTATGTTGGGTATAAGAAACGAACCGTTTAATTCTTGAACTGGATAGTCGTTCTGAGACAGATAACGTCCTTTATGGACAAAGATACAATTTTATACAATGAAGAGTTTGATCCTGGCTCAGGATGAACGCTAGCTACAGGCTTAACACATGCAAGTCGAGGGGCAGCAGGATCTTAGCTTGCTAAGATTGCTGGCGACCGGCGCACGGGTGAGTAACGCGTATCCAACCTTCCCCTTAGTAGGGCATAGCCCGATGAAAATCGGATTAATACCCTATGTTCTTCATAGATGACATCTGACATGAAGCAAAGATTTATCGCTAAGGGATGGGGATGCGTCCGATTAGGTAGTCGGCGGGGTAACGGCCCACCGAGCCATCGATCGGTAGGGGTTCTGAGAGGAAGGTCCCCCACATTGGAACTGAGACACGGTCCAAACTCCTACGGGAGGCAGCAGTGAGGAATATTGGTCAATGGGCGAGAGCCTGAACCAGCCAAGTAGCGTGCAGGATGACGGCCCTATGGGTTGTAAACTGCTTTTATGCGGGGATAAAGTGAGGGACGTGTCCCTTTTTGTAGGTACCGCATGAATAAGGACCGGCTAATTCCGTG
>JAEETC010000164.1 GCA_016286585.1 Prevotella sp.
GATTGGTAGGCTTGTCGTATCCGTAGAGCGAGCTATGGCTCCTGCTAAAACTCTCTCCGAAGACCAGCATGATCATGTCGGGATGGCTGTCGCGAGTGGCTTGCATTTCTGGGTGATGAAGGTATTCGGAGAGGTCTTTCTGTTCTGTGCGCAACAGGCCTTCAATACGTCCCGGGAGGGTGTAGAAGGAGAAACCCAGGCAACAGCACCCCACCAGCACAGCCATTCCAAGCCCCTTCAGCAGCTTCCCGGATGGTTTCTTATATCGGCGGGAAATGCACCAGACGAAGAGGGCGAAGACGAGGATGACCGTGACACAGTAGGAGATGATCAGCGAGGGAGTGATATAAGTCTGCATGAACTCGTTGGTCTCGTCTGCGTTGGTGCCTGCCACCAGGGCTATCATCACCTTATCCACAGGTGTGCCGAAACTATACCAGCAACAGGTGAGCGTGGCGAAGTAGACTGAGATCACCAGTGAGAAGAGCAGGAACAGGGGCTTCAGAAGATGGGGGGAGAGCTGTGCGACCAGTCGGCAGACCAGCCACATGGCGATGGCCATCATGTAGTTGGCACCAAGAATGAGGAAGCTCTTGACGATGTCGCCGTCGTGGATGGTATAGAAGAGCACATCGGCTATCGCTGTGAACAGCGTTGCCATGAGCACGAAGGCCACATCGCGACCCGTTATCTTCTCCACAAGTCGTAGCACATTCTTACCCATGCCAATGAATAGAGGTAAACATCGATGTATAGTGTGCCATTCAGGAATCCGTGGATATCCTTAGGCACAAAGAGGTCGACGGGTACGATGCCGAAGAACACGAACATCGCCCAGAACAGCACCTTGTCTGTCAGCGTGTGGCTCTCCTGCAGATAGTACCAGAGCATGTAGCCCGAGAGGGCAATGAGATAAGTATGCGTCTCCGAGGAGTCGCCAAACACGATGATCCATCCCATCAGTACAGCCAGCACGGTGGCTCGGAATCGGAAGTCGCCCCACCGCCTGTGCTGCCAGAAGAACGTCACCACCACAAAGCCCACCATCAGCAGTTGGATGATCCTATAGTGCGTCAGCAGATAGCGCAATGGCCAGGCGTAGAGCAGCGATACATAGTAGGTGTCCGTCTGGTGCTGCGCCAGCATGTTCCACCAGTTCTGGTAGCACGGCAGCAGTCCGTCGAGGCCCGTCTTCAGAGCTGGCGAGAGTGCCAGCAGCACGCCGATGGCGAAGGCGTAAAAGAGTCGTCGCCAGGGTTTCGGATAGGCGAACAACAGCAACAGTTCCACCACGCCATAGACCTTGGTCATGGTCGACACCATGATCAGACAGACAGCCCAGAAGCCGTGGCCGCGTTCCAAGAGTGAGTAGGCAAAGAGGAAACAGTAAGCCACCACGATGTTCATCTGGAACGGGAAGACGCTCTGTTCCAGAATCAGCAGCAACGAGAGGAATATCTTCAGCTTGTAGTCGTCGTACTGTTTGGGCAGCGTGAATACCGAAAGCGCGAAAAGCGAGTAGTTGCACAGGTTCCACACGAAGGGTCCCAACCACTTGGGCAGGACGGCAATCGGCAGGTAGAGCACAGAGAACACGGGGGTATAGAGGAAGTATCTCCCATGGGCATCCACGAAGTCCTGGGTGTAGGGGTTGATGCCGTTCCAGAAATCTATCGTCGAGTCGGTATATACCAGATAGTTGGCATATCTCAGACGGAATGTCTCTAAGGCCGTGGCCACAATAGCCACCACCAAACCCAGCACGAAAGCGGAGATCTTAGGATTCTGACGAAGGCTGTTTGGTACTGTCGGTTTCATGCCGCTTGCCGTTGTAAGAGTTGATAAAATAGCCGGGTCTTCCCTTCACCTCGTTGAACACACGCCCCAGATACTCACCGAGTATGCCGAGACTCAGCAACTGCACGCCCCCCAGGAAGAGCACCGTCACCATAATCGTGGGATAGCCCTGCACGGGATCACCATAGAGGTTGGTCATCAGAATGATGTATATGAGATAGGCAAACGCTACGGCCGACACCACCACGCCCATGACCGATGCCAGTCGCAACGGGGCTGTGGTAAACGATGTGATACCGTTCACGGCCAGATTCATCAGCGACCACACGCCCCACTTGCTCTTGCCCTCCAGCCGCTCCTGCTGCTGGTAGTAGATGCCTTTCTTGTGGAACCCTATCCACGAGTACATTCCCTTCGTATTGCGCTCACTCTCACGCATCTGTCTGAGGGCAGCCACGCACGAGTGGTCCAGCAGACGGAAGTCGCCTGTGTCCTTTTGTATGGGAATCCGCGTCATCTTCTGCAACACCTTATAATACCATTGCGAAGTCTTGCGCTTCAGCCACGACTCCTGGCTGCCCTGGCGCTGGGCATACACGTCGTCATAGCCCTCCTCCCAGTACCTGAGCATCTCGGGGATCACGTCTATGGGATGCTGCATGTCAGCATCCATGATGATGAGCGCATCACCCTGGGCATAGTCGAAGCCTGCCATCATGGCCACCTCCTTGCCGTAGTTGCGGGAGAGGTCGATGTAGTTATAGTGCGGATCGCTCTCGTGAAGCCTGATCATCTGCTGCAGCGTATGGTCGGTACTCCCGTCGTTCACCATCAGGAACTCCCACTCGTAGTTGGGATTGTCGGCTATCACCTTCTTCATGTTCTCGATGATCAACGGGAACGATGCCTCCTCGTTATAGGCGGGCAATAATATGGTCACCTTTTTCATCATCATGCCTGTAATTTCGCTGCAAAGTTAGCAAAAACTTTTCACTTTTCACTTTTCACTCTAAACTTTTCACTTCTCACTTAAAACTTTTCACCTTTCACTTCTCACTTTTCACTTTTTTTCATTACCTTTGCACCCGTAATCATTTACCTCATGATCAAAAAAGAGACCTACGGCGAGTTCGTGCGTTTTGCTGTGGTGGGAACCACCTCAGCCACGATTAACTATGTCATCTACTGGATACTCCAGCATTGGGTCAACGTCAATATAGCCTATACGGTGGGCTACGTGATCAGTTTCTTCGCCAATTACTATATGACGGCCCACTTCACCTTTAAGGAGAAAGCATCGGCAAAGAACGGCATCGGCTTCGGCGGCGCCCATTTCGTGAACTACTGCCTGCATATCGTTCTACTCAACTTCTTCCTGTGGATTGGCTTCAGTCGAGAACTGGCCCCGCTGGGCGTGCTCGCCATCGCCGTCCCTACGAACTTCCTGATGGTGAGGTTTGTATTCAAACACTTTAAGCGGAAGGACGATGATCATCGGATATGACGCCAAGCGCATCGTGCGCAACGGTACCGGACTCGGCAGCTACGGACGAACGCTCGTGAACGATATCGCCCGAGTGAATCCCAGCCTGCGCCTGAACCTCTATGCGCCAGACAAGGGACGCGACGACCTGCGCGAACAGATCATCACAGCCCCAGGCCTCACGTTCTGCTATCCGAAGGACTGTCACCTGCCTTTAGACAAGGCGCTCTGGCGCAGTCGTGGGATCGTAAAGGACCTGAAGAACGACGGTGTGCAGTTGTATCATGGGTTGTCAGGCGAACTCCCATGGGGCATCCGCAAGAGTGGCATCCGTAGCATCGTCACCATCCACGACCTCATCTTCCTGCGTCATCCGGAGTTTTATAACTGGATAGACACGAAGATCTATGCCTGGAAGTTCCGTCAGACTATTCGCGAGGCCGACCATATCATCGCCATCAGCGAGTGCACAAAGCGCGACATCATGGAATTCGGCCATATTGGCGACAACCATATCTCCGTCATCTATCAGAGTTGTTCCCCTCGCTTCAAAGCCTGCCCGGAAGGGGAGCAGGAGAAGATCCGCCTCCACTACGGTCTTCCACAACGTTTCATCCTCAATGTCGGCACCATCGAACGACGGAAGAACATTCTTCTGGCCGTCAAAGCCCTGACAGATCTCCCAGAAGACCTGTCGTTGGTCATTATTGGCCGCCATACCAGCTATACTAACGAGGTGCTCGATTACGTGAACACCCACGGCCTGAACCAGCGGGTTTTCTTCCTGCACGGTGTGCCCGACGAGCATCTTCCGGCCCTTTATGCCCAGGCAGAGGCGTTTGTCTATCCGTCGCTCTACGAGGGTTTCGGCATCCCCATCATCGAGGCCATCAGCAGCGGCCTGCCTGTGGTGGCCTGCACAGGATCCTGCCTCGAGGAGGCTGGTGGCCCAGACAGTCTTTACATAGCCCCTGACGATGCCGAGGGGATGGCAGCCGCTATCCGTCAGGTGTTGAAGGGAGCCCCTGGCCGCGAGGCTCGCATCGAGCGCAGCCGCGACTATATCCGCCGCTTCGAAGGCAACGATGTCGCCAGCCAGGTGCTCGACCTCTATCGCAGCCTCCTGTAATCTAAAACTTCCACCTCACCTGCAAATCAAGGTCCGTAAGCGACGAGCCCTCTACCTCTTGGTAGCCGCTGCCCGTAGAACTACGGTCGAAGTAATCCGTCACACCAGCCTTTGCCGTCAGCATCAACTTCTTTCCGATGGTGGCCCTCGCCATCAGCCAGTAACGGATGCCATCGCCATAGAACTGCGCCATCGAATAGGTATAGAGCGGGCCTGACTCATAGAGATACAAACGACTATCATAACCGTCGGTATGGAAGTAGCCCACCCCGCCGTTCAGCCTCAGCCACTTCTTGGTAAACAACAGGCTACTGCTGACCATCGCGCCCCACTCTCCCTGCATCCGACAACCGTCCATCTGCAAACAACCGCCGAATCCTCTAGCTCCTGCATAGTCAGCACCCAGTCTGGCACGATGTTCCCAACGGTTTGTCAGCGTTTGCTTATCCTCGCTGTCCTTCTGCTTCAGTCGGAGCCTGTAGCGCCCGTTGATGGTCCAGCTTCGTTTCTGCCAGACGGCCTGCAGCATATTGTCCCACGAATAAGACGACTGCGACACCTGATACTTCGCCCAGGCGAAATAGGCATAATCGGTATAGGCCGATAATCGCAGGGCAGCGGCGGGTTGCCAGGTAAGACCGAGGTAGACGCCGCTTTCGTTTTGAACCTTCCCTCCATCGCTGTAACTCTGGGCATCGAGAGCGTTATAGGCGTATGAATAGAAGCGCTGGAGCACCACCATGCTGACGATATCGCTGAGTCGCAGACTGGCGCTGTTGATAGTGGCCAGATGACCCTTGCGGTCTGTGGCCGTCTCTCCGCTGAGGGCTACTCTCGGCGAGGCATAACCATAGTCGAGGCTCAGGTTCAGGAAGTCTGTGCCCTGAGGGTAGTGACGGCGATAGAGGATAGAGGTATTGGGCTTCAGTTCCCTGTCGAGATGGGTGTAGAGCGTGTTGATGCCGAGACGGAGCCCGTGATTCTGATAGCGCAGGCTGCCGCCCGTCTTCAGCGCGTGGAGGTTGTGCTTCTTCGCCATCTCCGTTTCCGTGCGATGATAGTCGGTATCGAGGATGGTGGCTGCTGTGCCGTCCTTGTTCAGCGTAGCATCGGCAGGACTATACGAGGCAAAGGCCGTCAGTTTTAGTCCTCTGCCCACATCGACGGTGGCTGCCAATCCTCTGAGACTGCCTGCGGATCGTGAGGAGTGGGCACGCAGGGTGTAGGCCGAGCGTCCCAGATTCTGCAACATCGCCAGTTTGCCTAAGCTGAAGCTGTTGTTCATTACCAACCCCATACCCATCGACACGCGGTAGTTGCCCACGACCAACGACTCCAGTCGTCCCATATTGCGCAGCTGCAGGTACATCGAGTAGTAGTCATAGCCCCAGCGGTTCTCGTGGGCCAGGAAAGGCTCGCCAGCATCCTGAGCCCCCACAAGCCCGGCCTTCACCTGATCGCCGTAGCTGAACTGGTAGCGCAGCCAATGGCGGTATTTCGGCCCCAAGTAGCCTTCCTTGTCACCCTTGCGCTCATAGAAAGGCACGCGGCCCGTCGCCATCAGCTCATGATGGCCATACTGAGCGACGTCCTTGATGCTTGGTGGTTTCTGGCGTTCGTCATCGTCCTTCTCGTCTATATATATAAAATAGGTGAGCAGTCGTCGCTGCGAGTAGTCCAGTTCCCTGATCATCGCCAGCTCGCCGAGCGACTCCATCCGCCCGTAGCGCCACAGATATTCCATGATGCCCTCCACCTGCTGGGCCGAGAGAAAGGGAAGTTCCTCCAGCTGTTCCCTGGTCACGCGGTTGATATCCATCGGATGCTGCTCCAGCTCGCACAGCAGCTCATAGGTCTCCTCCCACGTTGCCGAACCAGCATCTTCTGCCGTCATCACCTCGTTCAGATACTGCTCCCAAGGCCGTTGCTCCTGGGCCATCACGCCCGTCGCCAGCCACAACCATAGACATACGATTCGTGTCTTCATCGTCATTCGAGTTTAAGTATAACGGGGACAAAGGTACACTTTTTTTTTAGACAAAAGAACAAAAGAAACATAAAAAAGTATGTTCTTATGTTCTTTTGTCTAAAAATTCGTATCTTTGCAAGCAAAAACAGTCAGATTATGGATGCAAAACGGATATTGAAGTACCTGAGACAACTTTCGGCCAACAACAACCGCCCTTGGTTTCAGGATCACAAGCCAGAGTATGAGGCCGTCAGGGCCGACTTCGAGCGTGGCGTGCAGCAGGCGCTGGAACGTATCGTGACCTTCGACAACTCGATCGCCCATCTCACGGTGAAAGACTGTACCTACCGTTTCTATCGCGACACCCGCTTCTCCAACGACAAGTCGCCCTACAAGAACCACCTCGGCGCCTACATCTCCGCCCACGGCAAGAAGTCGCTTCACGGAGGCTACTACCTGCACTTGGAGCCTGGCCATTGCATGGTGGCCTGTGGCAACTACTGGCTGCCCACCAACATCCTCACCTCGTGTCGCAACGAGATCATGGGCAACACCGAGGAGTGGCTCCGATGCGTCCAGAGTCCGGAGTTCCTGAAATACTTCGGCAGTCCTGTGTCCAGCAGTTTCCCCTCACCCACCGATGTGTCGAGCTGGGACCAGCCCCAAGGTTTCGGCCTTGAGCGACTGAAGACCTGTCCCTCAGGCTTCCCCCGCGACT